>JALWRB010000058.1 GCA_027077875.1 Candidatus Heimdallarchaeota archaeon | reverse complement strand
AGCAGTAACCTGATCCTCGAGGATCATAGCGGTACCCTCGATGAACTCTTGTCCCACAACCCGATGCTCCTTTAGATCAACTTTGTTCGCAATAAGTGCGATGTTAATCTTTGAGGCCATGTTCTTGTCGATATCTATAAACCACGAAGACAGGGAGTCGTAATTCAGGTCCTTGGTGACATCGATGACCATCAGCACACCAGTTGTCCCCGTGAAGAAAACAGACCTAAGGCTGGAGAATTGTTCATCCCCAGAGAGATCCCAAAGAGTGATAACCGCTTTGGTACCATCTGGCATGGTGTAGTTTATGTGGGAAATGTCTACCCCAATCGTCTTGTGATAGCGAGGTCTGAACCGTTTCTTGATAATCCGTCGGGCAAATGATGTCTTGCCAACCATGGCATCACCGAGGAGCACGATTTTGAATACGACAGAGGGTTCGACTTCAGAACTCACTGGTTTTGGTACGACATTATCTTTCAAAAGCACTTTGGCAGACAGTATTATAGATGGCTCAAAAAAATCAGTGAATAGATGGTTTTCAAGAATCGGGAACCTCAAGGTTCTGCCCTCATCTTCACTACCTCTTTCTCTACTAACATCCCTCAAAAGTAGGAAATTTCAGATCATGAAGGGAGAAAGTATTTGTAAGATGGTTCAATTGCAACATTAATGCCTGCGGAGATTTATGATGTAGACAAGTTCTTCAAGCTTTTGTCAACAAATCTTCGCGAGATGGATGGAAATGTTAGAGCAGAGCTGAACCAGTTTATTACCTCACTGAACGTCGCCCTTTGTCTTGCAGACAGTGACACGGGAAAACTGATATTCCAAGAATCTAAGTACATAGACCTTTTCAAGTTCGAGATCAAGAACAGTTACCTCGACCTCTTCAGCTTTCTCAAGCTAGTTCACGAAGAGGACAAAGAGCAGTACTTCACATTTCTTGAGGCTTTGAAGGCAGGGAAGCTCTTCAAGTGCAGAATTCGATTACTACTTGGAAATCTTGGGAAGACGAGACTGACCTTCGATTTCAGGAACTTTCCGATCAAGGGGAGTACATCCCTCGTGGTACTCCAAAACATTACAGAGAGCGTGACCACGCAGATGAAGCTCCTGGAGCGAGAGGTCCATTACCTCAAGATGCTCGATCTTACACCATTCGGAGTTGCTATACACGACGGAAGTACACTCGTGTATATCAATCGTACAGCAATGGAGATGCTAGGTGCGCAGTCACCCGATCAACTTGTTGGTAAGAACATTCTCACCTTTATACCTAAGGATTATCAAGAAATTGTTAAAAAGAGGGCACAAAGCCTAATGGAAAACAACACAGACATCGAGCTAATCGAGGAGAAGTTCCTCAGATTGGATGGGACAGAGATTGATGTTGAGGTCATGGGAACTACCACATACTACCAAGGCAGAATCATGGCACAAATACTCTTCCGGGACATTACCAAAAGAAAACAATATCAGCAGGAAATAGTATTTAGCGAGAGAAGGTTCAGGAGAGTTTTCTTGAACTCACCGTTCATCGAGTTAATTCTTGACGATAATTTTAGAGTGAAGGCGCTGAACAGGGTGGCTCTCAAGTTCTTTGACGACCATGAAATCGACTGGGAAGAGAGTAGCTTTATCGACATTCTTTCCGAGGAAATCCAAGATATGGTTCGAGCTCTGACAGAGGAAAATCTCGTTCTCAACATGAACCAGATCACTCTCATTACCTCGAACAGACCAATCTGTGATTTTACAATTGTCTTTGTAAAAACTGAGGAAGTTGAGTACTTCGTTCTCCTTGAGGACGTGACTGAGAAGGTCAAGCTACAATCTGAGCTGGAGATCAGGAATAAGTTAGACACTTTGGGTCTTCTAGCATCGGGCCTGAGCCATGACTTCAACAATGTCTTGACCAATGCATTGGGATACATTGAGCTCTTGAAGACAGAGTTCCCTGAGCTCCCAGATCAGGTCATGAGCTTCATTGACCAGATAGAAGCAGCTAATCTCAGGGGAAAACAACTGATCTCCCGTCTGCAGGGTTTATCCGCAGGTGAGAAGGAGGATGTAAAGGGCACAGACTTGGGCGTGGTCATGTCGGAGTTAAGGAAGCTCATAACTCCACGGCTTGGAGACATATCACTCATTGTGAGCGAGAAAGAAGGGTTCCCAATGGTTGCAGCTAACTTCAATGACCTATTTCAGGTTTTTCTGAACCTACTGACCAACTCGATCGACGCCCTACAGGACAGGGAAGGGGAGAGATGGATAGAGGTCTCCTTTGTCGAAGACGCGCAATGTGTCCTCGTCTCGGTGAGTGACAATGGATCTGGAATAAGTGAGAAGGACAAGAAGGAGATCTTCCAACCATTCTTCTCGACCAAGACCTCGAAGAATGAAAGCCGAGGACTAGGATTGGTCACCGTGCAGAGTATTGTTAGTAGGCTTGGAGGACAGATTACAGTACACTCTGAGATTGACAGAGGGACAACTTTCCTCCTTTCACTCCCCAAATCAGAAGACGCGAAATGCTACCTCTTCTCTTCATCTACTGGACTAGAATGAAGGTTTGTGCATACTCTAGTCAAGAATATTGTCACCTATAAGATGACCGCTCACATCCTTCTTGGTCTGAAGGTATCCCCTGTTGTAATCATTAGACTTGTAAGCATGCTCCACCCTCTCGACCACATTGATCCCGTACTCCTTGAGTTGGCTGATCTTCTTGGGATTGTTGGTCAATAATCGGATCGATTTGATCCCCAAGGCTTTGATCATCTGTGCCGCAAGCTTGTAATCCCGCTCATCATCGCGGAAGCCCAAAGCCCGGTTTGCCTCAACAGTATTCAGACCACGATCCTGCAAGGAGTATGCCCTCAGCTTATTGGTCAGACCTATACCCCTTCCCTCCTGCCGGAGGTAGAGGACAACGCCCTCACCCTCTTTCTCGATGGTAGTGAGAGCACCCTCAAGCTGATCGCGGCAGTCACACTTCAGACTACCAATAGCATCACCAGTGAGGCACTCTGAGTGCAGTCTAAGTAGCACATTCTCCTTACCTACAACGTCCCCCTTAACAAAGGCAGCGTGCTCCTTGTCATCGAGGTTGTGGTCAAAGGCAATAGCTGTAAAAAGTCCAAACCTGCTAGGAAGCCTAGCAGCAGAGACAACCTTTACACAGTAGACACCAGCAGCGTGATCACACACATGGTTCCTACCCCAGTCAACAAGTTCGTAGTAGGAAACGGGAACTGCTAGCTGTTCTGTTTTTGTATTCACAGAAGTGGTATCAAAACACTACTATATAATCTCTCGGTAAAGGTCATATTACTATCGAGTGGGATGATAGGTGATAACTAATTTGTCCAAGAAGAAGAAAACCATGGTATAATTAATCAAATATGGAGAGAAGGAAACTTAGAGCGACACGATCTAGAGAAAAAACAATAACCAAACCTCCATTTTGAGAATCTCACGAGCCGGAAAAACATAACAGATTTGGGGACAAGCTGAGATTTGGAAATATTTAAATAACTATCTTACTTTTCACAATTATTCACATGCAAATTCGGAAAACTTTTGCGAAGAACACATTCAACCTTGATGTGATGAGGGAGAAACTCCCGGGAAAGGTTTTTGAGAAACTGAAGAGAACAATACAACACGGGGAGAACCTAGATACCAGTATTGCAGAGGCTGTAGCTCACGCCATAAAAGAGTGGGCTCTCGATCAGGGAGTTACCCACTTCGCACACTGGTTCCACCCCCTGAGCAGGGGAACAGCCGAGAAGCACGACTCGTTCCTAAGTATCCACGAGAACGGAGGTGTGTTTGAGAGGTTCAGCGCGTCCCAGCTTGTTCAGGCAGAGCCTGACGCGAGCTCTTTCCCCTCTGGGGGGATCAGAACCACCTTCGAGGCCAGGGGATACACTGCTTGGGACTCCACCTCACCAGTCTTCATCATCAGCGGGGAAAATGGTGGCACACTCTTCATACCCAGTGTTTTCATCTCATACTCAGGAGAGGCATTGGATACCAAGACACCACTACTAAGATCCATGAAGACTCTCGATCGGGAAACAAAAAAGCTCTTGGACCTCATAGGTATTAGGACGGAAAGAGTGATAAGCAATCTTGGTCCAGAGCAAGAATTCTTCCTGATAGACCGCGACTACTACTTGCAAAGACCAGACCTTATCCTCACTGGCAGGACACTCATTGGAGGAGAGTCACCGAGGGGGCAGAAGCTCGAGGATCACTACTTCGGAACCATCCCCTCTAGGGTCGTCACGTTCATGCGGGACCTTGAGGAGAAGGCCTACAGTCTTGGAATACCTCTGACTACAAGACATAACGAGGTTGCTCCGAGGCAGTACGAGATCGCACCCATATATGAGGATACGAACCTAGGGACAGACCACAACCACCTTCTCATGGAGATAATGCCAGACATTGCGCGCAGTCACGGACTTGAGGTCCTCTTCCATGAGAAGCCATTCAAAGGGATAAATGGAAGCGGGAAGCACAACAACTGGTCAATACAGACAGTTGAGGGGATTAACCTATTCGACCCCGGCGATGATTATGACTCCCAGCTTCGGTTCATGCTCTTCATATCCGTAGTACTGAACGCCATCATGAAGAACGGACACCTATTGAGGGCAGCAATTGCCGCACCGGGGAATGATTTTAGGCTGGGCGCAAACGAGGCCCCTCCTGCAATTGTCTCGGTCTTCCTTGGCTCAACCATCACCGATATACTTGACAGGATTGAGTCAGGCGACTACAACGATTGGGAGAGCCTTGATAAGTCCATGGAGATCGACCTCCACGAGCTACCTGACCTGCTCATCGGGAATACTGACAGGAACAGAACCAGCCCGTTTGCCTTCACTGGAAATAAGTTCGAGTTCAGAGCAGTGGGGTCCTCACAGTCACTATCCATACCGAATCTGATTCTGAACACCATTGTGTCCTCATCAATCACAGAGGTTACCAAACTACTGAAGAAGAAGATGAAGACGATGGAGAAGAACGTTGCGATACTAGAAGTGATCAAGGAGCTCTACTCCAAGTCTAAAAACATAGTGTTCAACGGTGACAATTACTCCCAGGATTGGGTTGTAGAGGCAGAAAAACGGGGGTTGCCAAACTTACGAACCTCATTCGATGCCCTCCAGCAACTGATCAAGAAAGATTCGATCAAACTCTTCGAAAAAATGGAAGTATTCTCCAAGAAGGAACTTATCGCTCGATATAACGTCGACATCCACCACCTTGGAACACTGATCTTGATAGAGGGCAATACACTCCTCAATATGCTCGACTCAGAGATCGTACCCGCAATCCTTGAATACTTCCAGATCATTGGAATCTCAGAGGTGAGCGGTTTGGTGTCATTCGACAAGATAAAGGGCAACCACGCCGAAATGTTCGAGGAGCTATACACCAAGCTCACGGAATTGCGGGAACTTGTCACTGAGGTCAAATCACAGGATGACGACGTCGAGATTGCAAGGAGAGGTGTAAGTGAAATCAGACCTGCAATCGAGGAACTCAGACCAATCGTTGCATACTTCGAGCGGAACCTACCATCGGATCTATGGCCCTACCCCACCTATGTTGACATTCTTCACAGATACTGAATCGATAGGACAAGGCTTTTGAAATCAACCCTGATAGAGGAATAAATGCACAAAGATCTTCAGACAAATCTCCACATCTCAAGACTTGTAGCAAAGCTCAGGGACAAAAATACAGGGTCCGAAGTTTTCAGGCAGAACCTAACAAAACTGGGGGAGTACATTGCCATAGAGAGCCTTCAGGAGCTAGGATCCATTGAGAAAACAGTTGAAACACCTTTGGCTCCTGCGCAATACTTAGATATTGAAGACGAACTCGTCATCATAGGAATTCTACGTGCAGCTCTACCTATGACGGATGGTGTATTATCCGTACTTCCCGAGGCCTCAGTGGGATTCCTCTCTGCCTCTAGGGGAAGGATGACCGAGCAGGGAGGGAGAGACTTTGAGATCATCACTACATACTCCAAGCTCCCCGATTGCTCAGGTAGGACTGTGTTCATTGTAGATCCGATGCTTGCCAGCGCATCTACTATGCTTAAGGCCATTGATGACGTGAAGGGGATGGGGCCAAAGAAGGTCATTGTGCTCAGCGCTCTCGCAGCCAGATTTGGCGTGGAGAGGTTGGAGAAAAGTCACCCAGATGTCAATGTGTACATCGGAGCACTCGACGAGGAACTGAACGATAAGGGGTACATCGTCCCAGGTTTGGGAGATGCTGGCGACAGGGCATTCAACACCTAGGTCGAAAAATATCGAATTTAGGGTGGTAAGCCCTGGCGGTAAAGTAGAAGCAGTAGTCAGCAGGGAGCCATTCCAGTGAGTTGTCTGCAACAAATTTCCGTAGTGACCCACCAGGGAATTGGACAGGATTGCCCCTGAAGAAGACAGGAAAACCAGCTATCTTGGCACTGAATATTGATCCTTTGACTGGGCACGGATCGGAGGTTATAGAATCCTGAGGAATAATCATCTCCCTAAGCACAAAGACCCGCTCTTTCTTCGGCAAAGCATTGTCGGTGTGTTTGAGTGGGAAGTAAACAGAGTCTGTGTTCCCGTAATCACCGTAAGGATTCGATGAGTAGTTCTTTGCCCTCCGGGAACCAGTGTCCTTTGAGAGGAAACGGATGCTGCCACCGATTTCATTTATGAGCTTCTCAACGGTTGTGTCGATGACTGGGAACTCGATAAGATGGGATCCGTTGTACTTCCCGAGAATGCACTTGGATATTGCTTGTGAAAAAAGTGATAGGCTCTTTCGGTCATACAGAACCAGTGCACTGTTCCAGAGAAGCCCGCTAACACCCAGCTCAACCACCTCTTCCTCGATCAGTCTCAAATAACCTTTTTCCGTCTGACAAAGTGGGCAATACGTGATGGCGAGAGGGGTGCCGTCCTCATGCTCGAAGTTGACAATCTCGTGAACATTCAGGACGAACTTTGACACTGCGAAGACATCGTCCTCATAGAACAAGGCAATCACTTCCTCATTGCTACTATAGCCCTCTGGTGAATCTAACCATTTTGGGTTGTCGATCGACGGAATACAGTCAGGTCTGGCGCAGCCGGGAACAAGATCCTCGATATCTATACTAGATTCCGATCCGTTAAAATAGGGGAAGTCCTCACGTTTCGGTCTCCTCACGAGAACTCCACCTCCTGTCGATATAAGAACTCTCACTTGCCCAAAGGCTACAGGGAATTCCTAAAGGTTCATAAAATATTCCTTGGAAAATATCTCTGAAGGAGGCTTCCTTATTTATCTACACCAACAAAAGAGAATATGAAATACACAAGTTCGGAGGATCTGTCACTGGAAGTGTCAGAGGACTCCACAGAATACAGAAGATAGTCAAAGACTCAGATGCCACCCCCGTTCTGGTCGTGTCGGCCACTTCTGGAACTACAGATCTACTGATAGAGATACTGAATGACGGGAAAATCGACGAGGATCTTATCCCCACGTACATCGAGAGGATTGTCGAGAGGCACAATGAGCTCAGTCCGAACGATTTATGGAAGAATAACGAGTTCCTCGCCCAAATCGAGAGATTGAGAAGGGTTCTCTACGGAGTGAGCTATACGGAGGAATTATCCAAATCCCTGAAAGACCTTATTCTGAGCTTCGGGGAACGGTTAGTCGTTTTCATCATCAGAGATATTCTCCAAGAGACCTTGCCCGACAGGTCCGTGCGCATCATCTATCCCGAAGACTTCCTGCTCACTGACGGTAACCCGTCCCAGGCCAGAATTGACCTGAAGTCCTCTGAGGCGCTTATGATACCCCTGCTGGAAGGTATACCGCACCGATCCGTGCTTATCGTACCAGGATTCTATGGCAAGTCGAAGGAGGGGAAGGTCACTCTCTTCGGAAGATCAGGGACCGACTACACCGCTTCTGCGGTTGCACATATCTTAGGTACAACATCACTTACCATCTGGAAGGATGTAGCGGGATTCATGACTGCGGACCCGAAGATTGTCAAACAGGCGATGAAGTTAGAGACCCTGAGTTACAGCGAGGCAGCAGAGCTCTCCCATTTTGGGGCAAAGATACTACACTACAGAGCTGTCCTCCCCGCGAGACTCTCTGGAATACAGGTAGTCATTAGGAGCATCTACAATCCGGAGGATGTGTCGGTTATCAAGGAGTCCAGCGACCTTTCGGGATCTGTCAAGAGCATCTCCTACATTGACAACCTAGCGATCATTAAGCTGTTCAACACAAGGGGAGGAGATCAGAGAGGGGTCTTCCATCGATATGCCAAGCTGATAGAAGACGAAGGAGTAAACATCATCTCCATCGCCACCTCACAGACCTGTATTGCATTTCTTGTGCAGATGGACGAGTTGAGAAACTCAACGATCGTGGAGAGATCTGGTGAGTTCACAGACTCAGTCGTGGTCGAGGAGGGGCATGCGCTTATAGCATGCGTCGGTGATGCCCTGTCAAGGACGAAGGGGATAGCCATGAGGACATTCAGTGCACTGGCGAAGAAGGGGATCAACATTGATCTGATATCCGCAGGTGCATCGGAGAGCGCT
>JALWRB010000057.1 GCA_027077875.1 Candidatus Heimdallarchaeota archaeon | reverse complement strand
AGTCATAGTCTAGAAGCATAGACTTGGTGGTCTCGAGGTTCACCTGCAGTTTTCCGTAGACTTGGTAGGCGAATCTACTGCCGCCGTCTGCAAGAGAGACGAGCACTACTTCCCCTGGATCCTCCAACAGACCGTGCCGGTTGCACCTACCTGCTACCTGAATTATGGAGTCAAGAGGTGCAAAGTCCCTGTAGATCTTGTCAAATGACAAATCCACACCTGCCTCAATCACCTGAGTGGAGATCACCACGGTTTTCTCACCGTTTCTCATCCTTTCCCGTATCTCAGTGATCACCTCCATCCGGTGGATGGGGAGGAGCTGTGTTGAGAGAAGATAAAGACCGTCTACTCCTGATTTCTGGAGGGAGTCGTAGACGGAGAATGCAGACCGCGTGGTGTTCAGGACCACGAGGAGTGAGTTCACCGTTTCCTCCAGTATTCTGTGAACGAGCTCGGAGAGCTGGGTTGTCCTCAACTGATCCCCGTCGAAGCAGTCGAGCCTGACGACGTACCTGTCAAGTCTCACCTTCTTGGAGAAGAGGTCGATCCTATTCAGGGAGGTGTTCTCGAAGATCACCTTGGGGTTAGTGGCACTGGCAATCACGAAAGAGCAGTTGAAGACCCTAGTCATCCCTTCGAAGACCTTGGCTACAAGATCCCAGTACTCCACCGGTATGCCCTGCACCTCATCGATGAGGACGATCGAAGAGTAGAGCCTGTGAGCCCTGATGAACTCCCGTTTGTGAGCCTTTACCAGAGTGTTGAGGAGCTTGACGAAGGAGGTGACGATGACCTCGGGATGCCAGTTGTTTACGTAGTGGTGATTCTCGAACTGGCTCAGCGTCTCTCCAAAGACTATGCTGTCCTCGTCCTCCTCGACTTCAAGTGCCACCCAAGAGGAGTCGTTGAGGTGGTGGTGCATCACCAGATACGGACTGTTCTGCCCCTCGGGAATAGAAATACCGTTCTTTCCGTACACGTCCCTGATCTCAGAGCCGACCTGCTCTATGATGGAGATGAACGGTAGTGCGTATATTATTCGGGGATTGTATCCCTTCCGCTCCCTGAGCATTATCCCTGCTTGGAGGAGAGCGAGGGTCTTCCCCGATCCTGTGGGTGCATCGATGAAGAAGAGGCTACTACCGAGATCATCACCGTGGAGACCGGAAATTCCAGACACGACGTCAGCGAACAGGGAATTTCTCAGGTCAATGAGGACCTTCTCTCCCGGGGATCGGGGAGTATATCCAGTGAACCTTATGGACCTATACGTCCGGATCAGCATGGGATCGAGTGTGACAATACCCTGTTCGAAGTCGAGCGTGTGCTGCGGGGTGTCATTGACATATGACTTGGCATCCCACTCGTCCACATCGCAGAGCACTGAGTACACGTACGAGAAAAAGAGCGTGAAGAAGGGGTCGCTCCTTCCAGAGAGGAGTTCAGGGAGCTCGTCACCACACGCGTCGATGTAGTCGTCGACGATGTCCTCAAGATCATCCGTGATGAGTTTGGAGAACGCACGTGAGAAGCAGTGACGCCACAGGGAGTGGTCGACCACAGAGCCGAATATGCTCTCGAGATCCAGGATTCCGCTGGAGAACTGATCCCTGATGTCCCCAACGATCGCGGAGATGACTTCCTCGGAGTCATGCCCTTTTTTGTCACGGAGGAACGCGTCGGAGTAGTTATCCAGACCTTTGTGGTGGTGCATGAGAACCGAGAGTGAAGCGATGGCACTCATGAGTGTCTCAAGCTCCTCAGGGATTTGCCCCATGGGTTCAGCATCTGAATCTCCACCATTCACAATCCCACGTACCATGGTGTTGAGATCAGGAGAATCGTCACTCTCCATGGACCCGAGGATTAGCGTATTGTCCTCGATCCGAGCGTACTTTAGAAATTCTCTGAGCAGCAGCCATGAGAACAGCCCCCCGATCTGCGCGTGGAAGGAGAACGGGATACATTTGTCTTCCAGCTTCGGTCTTTTCCTGTCCTGAACATGCAGGATCTTCTGCTGGAAGGGTCGATTGAGCTTCCCGAAGTCGTGTATACCCACGGTGAATCTCAGGTAGAGGTCGAGGAACTCCGGGTCTATCTTGATCTGTTTCTCGCCCTCGATGTAGAAGATGCGGGTTC
>JALWRB010000056.1 GCA_027077875.1 Candidatus Heimdallarchaeota archaeon | reverse complement strand
TGAGCCCCTCTCAAAACCTCAAGGTACTTGCCATGGACGAGAATGTCATCGAAGAACTCGATGAGACCATAGTGAGCAATCTTAAGAGCTTAGAGCAAATTGATCTCTCTGCGAACAACATTCACGTTCTTCCTCCTTCATTATTGAAGGGCATCAAGAATCTGGTCTACTTCTACGCATCGGATAACGTAATTGAGGTTATTCCAGAAGGCTTCTTCAAGGATTGTAAAGAGATCATTGAGATCGATCTCTCCAACTGTGAAATCAAAGAGGTCAATGTCGAAGAACTCAAGCAGTTATCAAAGTTGAAGAAGATATCCATAATAGAAGGAAATCAGATCTCAATTCCCAATCTCAAGGAATTGACCGCACTGGAAAAGCTCGGAGTTTATGTGGACTAGATCTTCCTCATTCTATGCTTCTGGCAGACTGGGGTTTCTATCTCTACCAAGCGGTTCTCCAACCTATAGTTCCAGATGTTGACAAGGCTTGTTTGCTCTCCACAGAAATGACACACCATTGTGTCCTCGACTCGGACGGTATTGAAATCCATGAGGTCAATTCTATGCTTGAAGTCCTTTATCTCCTGCTTTAGTCTCTCAACCAGCATTCTACCCTGCGGTGAATATTTGGGCTTGGTTCCGGTCTGTTGTCTGATCTCGTACCACATGAACATCTGCAGCAGATTGAGCAATGAGGAGGGTGGGATATAGAGTATCCCAGATATAATTATCTGTACATAATCCTCCTTGTCCTCAAGGTCAAGTAGAAATAGGTTGTACTTGGAATGGTTCATCTGAGGTAGATACTTCTTCTGTATACTCATCAGTGCCTTGGCCAGCTTTTCGTACAGCCATGTCATGACCTTTAGATCTTCTCCCCATTCCTTCTTGGGCAGGGTGAAATAGAGTTTCATTCCTGCTAGATTCATGGAGTCAACTGGTGAGACCAAGTTGTATAGTCTGACTATCGTCTCCACGATTTCCCGTGGATAAGTCTTGGGTCTAATCAGTGACATCTCAGATATTATATATCTCCAATGAAGTATATAAACCATGTCCCTGATTGTTTGAAGTGAATGTATTAACTTCTCGGAGTAGATACCCTTAAGAATTGTGAGAGCCATATTTCATCTATGAGCAATTTTTTCAAGAAAGCAGCTAAGGGTGCTGGGTCTGCAACTGCAGCAGCAATTAAGACAACACTTGGATCCCTCCTTGGGGAGGTGGTCTCGGAGATCATCAAAGAGACTGGCGTTGCAGAGACCATGAAGAGCCAGCTTGTGGACATCGGAGTCAACGCTGTCAAAGCTTCTGGGATCGGTCTGAAGGACGTCAAGAAGGACTTCCTCAAGGACATGATTATGTCTGAAGTCAAGAAGATGAATAAATGAATATGAAAAGATCTGACTGGGCTGGCATGGACTGGCAGTCTGCCCAGGAAGCGGTCGTTAAACTCCTCCAAGATCATGGATTCATGGTCTTTAATGAAAAGAGGGTGTACAACGGACGGGTGGATGGTGTTGTCATCCGGAAGACCCCAAGTACTATCTATATAGGGATCATAGAGGTCAAACACTACAAGAAAGTCTCAAATTCTGTACGCGAAAAAGCGATGTTTCAGAGTTTGAAATATCTTAGATCGGTATTCGATGATATGAATAGAAGGTATCCTGCGAGAGAACAGCACTACTTTTTAGCAACGGTCTTCACCAATGACTACCCGACATCAGGTAATTCTCTTTTCATATCTAAATTTATGGAGCATGTCCCTAAATTTATCAAGCAAAGGGCTGCAATATCAATACTCAGTTGTACACCTGACCAGCTAGTTCGATCGCTGAGAGAGAGGAATCTGATCCAATCCCATCAGCAGAATTTAGACGAGTTCTTCTCCTAGTCCGCAAAACCAGTGACATGCTCTAGAATAGCTCGTTCCATGACCAGAGGTCGAGCGGTACACAATGTACCTATGGTCGCGTATATCTTGTTCTCTGTATTAACATGGACGACTATCAGCGGATCACCCTCTCTCACATCCATTCCTCTGTCCACGTGGAGCCTGACTCTCATACCTCCATTTTATTCCTTCACCATCAGAACCCTTTGATCAAATCCACAGAGGAATATTCAGCAGAGCT
>JALWRB010000055.1 GCA_027077875.1 Candidatus Heimdallarchaeota archaeon | reverse complement strand
GACCCGCATTTGTGAAGTTCTGGTTCATCCACCAAGAGGACAGATTCGAGGAGGATAGCAAGATCATGGAGGCGGGGATGGACGAGTGCAAGAAGCTGGGAGCAAGGATCGCAGTCCATGCCACAGAGCTGGAGACAGCACGCAGGGCAGTACAGTACGGAGCAGACATCCTCGTACACTCCGTGTTCAACGAGGACATCGACGAAGACTTTGTACAGCTCCTCAAGGAAAGGGAGGTCATCTACATACCGACACTCATGGTCAGGAACGGATACCGTGATGTCTACCGATCACGCCTGTTCCTCAGTGACTACGAGCAGCGATGGGGTGACCCAAAGGTCATCGCCTCGTTCGAACGACTGATCCTCCTCGACGAGCATGACATACCAGAGACCCACCGAGGGCTCAGGAATGAGCACGACAAGCAACCACAGGACCTCACCGAGAAGGCATACAACAACCTCAAACGACTACACGAAGCAGGTGTGACCATCGCTACCGGGACGGATGCTGGAAACGTGGGCACGCTGCACGGCCCCTCCCTGCACATCGAGATGGAGCACATGGTAAACGCGGGGATGAGCCCAGCCGACGTCATCGTCGCCACAACCAAGAACGTAGCTAAGGTGCTGGCGATGGATGACATAGGTGAGATCAGACCGGGGATGAGAGCAGACCTCGTCCTCCTCTCACAGAACCCACTCGACGACATCAAGGCCACAAGGACGATCGACATGGTCTTCAAGGACGGAAAACCACTGAGACCAACCGAGCTAATCCAGCCCTTCGATCCCGTAACCATCGTCCAAGGGCAGATGGACGCGTACAATGACAGGGACCTCAACAGGTTCCTCAGCTACTACCACCCACGGGTGAAAATATACGACTTTCAGAGCGGTGAACTCCTAATCAACGGAATAGACGCAATGAGAGAACGGTACCGCAAGCTCTTCGAGAACTCACCCGAACTCCACGCAGAGCTGAAGAACAGGATCGCCCTCGGGGCGATGGTCATAGACCACGAACGGGTGAGCGGACACGGTGGAAGAAAGTACCCTATAGAGGCAATAGCCTATAACGAGGTCAAGCACCAGAAAATCACAAGAGTATTCTTCTCAAGATAGGCAGAAGGAGAGAGATCGCATGCTCACCACTTCTATACCCCCCAAATCACCAATAATTGCAGAATGAACCTAACAAAAACAGCTCCGAGGAAGAGGAACACCATAGCAGAAATACCAAACTAACTACCTACTAGCAGAAAAACCTACAAACAGAAAAATACGAAAAACTCACAGAGGACAGATCATCTAAGATCCGCCAGATCGTCGTCAACAGCCTCGACATCAACATCAACCTGCATCTTTGAAGCCTTGATGTACTCCCGCCACAGACGCTCAGAGACATAGATCGGAGCACCGTTCAGAACTGCTAACAACGTCGCATTAGACGGAATCATCGGGAAGTGCAAAGGACTACTGAAACCCTCAGGGGTCAACGTAATAGTAGCCTGATACACCCCCGTCCCGGGGACCAAACTGTCAATCTCAACCTTATCAATTATTGCCAGTTGCGAGACCAGATCATGAATCTTCAACCGGCTGTCATTCACCTGTGTGCCCGTGAGATGAACACTCAGGGAAATAGCTATGTCCATCGGAATATTGCTCATCATGAAGTCGCTCCCGTTCTCTAAAAGGAAGCGAAGGAACGGCATCTGGTTCTCCTCTCCGCCACGGAGCGTGAACACCTGAACCTCCTCCACCTTGATGAACTCAACCTCTGTCATATCCTAATCTATGTCAATCCTCATTATTAAGAATTCCCTTCAAGAGAAGAGAATCACGTGTACAATTTCATAAGATTTAAGTTCATTAGATAGCAAGGAGGTTTGTCTAACACCAACATAATACGGTGCGACAATCGGCCTGATGGTGTAGCTCGGCCCATCATGGAGGGCTCTCACCCCTTCGACGCGGGTTCAAATCCCGCTCAGGTCATATTTTTCACTACTTTCCGATTATCGAACCACAACTGAATCGATCAAATGTTCTCTTCTTACTCCAGATGCACAAACATCAGTAACCAAGGTAGAGAGGAGGAGATACTCTCAAATTGTGGGGATGGTATAACCATTTCCCG
>JALWRB010000054.1 GCA_027077875.1 Candidatus Heimdallarchaeota archaeon | reverse complement strand
CCATGGGACGTAGCTCTCAGGCGTGCGGAGCGTACCCTTGTAGTACCCACCGTCACCATCGATGAGGATGATCCCGTTGTCGGAGGCAGGTAGGTGGCTACCGGTGACGATCACACCGACGTCGTAGGCCTCACGGACGGTGAGGAATACCAGTTGCGGTGTTGGTATCGGGATCACGAGTACCGTGACGTCCGCACCTTGAGCTGTGAAGCCAGAGGCCAAAGCTGTAATTATCATCGGTGATGATCTCCTCGTGTCCATGGCGAGCAGCACCTTGGGTCGGCTGACCTCCGCCTTCTTCCACTCGGCTATCGCCCTGCCAACGGAGCTGCAGTACTCTGGAGTGAAGAGCTTGTTCGCCGCTCCTCGTATGCCTGTTGTGGCAAATAGAAATTCCACAAATATGGTAATATTACCCTGCTAATTAAGACTTAACTTCTAGCTCGGATATCTTCTCATTAACCAGCGGTACGAACCTGTTCTCGATCTCCTTGAAGTCTGATTCGCTCATGGACTCCACGGTGACCCTGACCTTCGGGGAGGTGTTCGATACCCTGATGAGAACCCTGCCCTTGTCGGTCGATAATGCAACTCCGTCGAGGTCGCTGAACTCCCCTTCAAAGGTCTTGAGAGTATTCGCCAACTCCTCAACCACCCTGAACTTGATGTTGTCTGGGCACTTGATGTCGAACCTCTTCTTCAGTGGCATCTTGATCTCGTCGACGAGCTCGGAGAAGGGTTTCTGGAACCTGTCCAGAGCGAGTGTCAGGACAAGGGGGAGGATGAGGGCGTCGTCGAAGAGGAAGAACATCGGGGCGACTGCGTGACCCGATGCCTCCACGCACCACACCGCGTCGAGTTTCTCGGCCTCCAAGGAGAGGAACGAGTGTCCTACTCTGATCCTCTTGACCTCTGCGCCCATCTCCTTCAGTTGCTTCTCCATCGCGAGACTGCACTCCATATTGATCACGATGCGGTTGTTGTCCCCTGTCTCCATGAAGTAGCGGGAAGCGATGATCCCGAATGCGTCGGAGGAGATGACCCTTCCGTTCTCGTCGGTGAAGACGCAGCGGTCACCGTCACCGTCGAATCCAGCTCCGAATAAGACATCGTTCTCCTTCACGAATTCACCGAGTTGAGCAAGTGATTTCTCGTTCGGCTCGGAGGTACGGTTGGGGAAGGTGGGATCAGGGGTGTCGAAGATCGACTTCACGTTGAAACCGAGATCCTCGTAGAGCTGTGGGATGACCAAGGAGGTTGCACCGTTCCCACAGTCAACTGCGATGGTGTATTTCTTCCCGATCTCGGGGTCGAACTTGGTCCTCAGGTACTCGACGAATTTGGGGTACGGGTCGACCTCGGTGATAGTGCCCTCCTCTCCAGTGCTGAATTCCTCCGAGAAGAACAGCCTCTTGATCTCCTCGTTCTCCTCGGGGGAGAACCCGATGCCTTTGCCCCAGTAGAACTTGATACCGTTCCACTCAGGAGGGAGGTGGGAGGCTGTGATGAACGCCGAGGCGTCGAGCTCATTCTGGAAGGAGTTGAACAGAGTGACTCCAAGTGGGCTTCTCTCGATCTTCTGGACGTCCAGACCAACTGACGCAATGCCCTTCATGAAAGCGGTCATCATCCTGGGTGTGGTACCTCGGATGTCACCTCCGACGGAGATCGCCCTCGCTCCCTTGGACTTGATGAACGTCCCGAAGGCCTTGGCGATTTTCTCCATGGATTCGTCCGTGAGGTCCTCGTCCACAATACCTCGTATATCGTATGCTCTGAAGATGTGTTCTATGCTCATTCAATCGTGGTATTTTTCGATCTAATATTAAATCTTGGGAAGAATTCAGACTCCTCGTACCACACGCTCAGCCTTCTTGAAGACCTTCTCGGGGTTGGCGTAGTAGTCTGCGATCTGGGCGGAGACGTCCCTGAAGTGACGGATCTGCTTCTTCATCAGCCACCTGATGACGATCTCCCTACGTCCGATCTCGTCCCAGCATTCCTTGTCGGTCCTACCGGTGAGTTTCTTGATCTTCTCTATCAGGTATGACCTGCCGTAGAAGGTGAAGTTGTCCTTGGTGGCGTTCCACGAGTAGACTTTGTTGGTCAGGAGGTGCTTGGTGTTCGGGTCGAGGTCGAGAACCTCGGTGATCTCGACTGCCCTCCTCGCGAACTTGCCCCTGAGCCTGACCTTCTGCTGCACGTGGATGAGATCAAGCGCCTTGATCATCGCACGGGGGACGTTCATCGGTGCTGACTCTAACCTTCCGATCACACCCTGTACGGAATCACCGTGTATGGTACCCATGGCTGCGTGACCGGTTGACATGGCCTGGAAGAGTGTGTACGCCTCCTGTCCACGTATCTCTCCCACGAGGATGAAGTCCGGCCTCTGTCTCATAGCTGCTCTCAGCAGATCGTACATGGTGATCTCTCCTCTCTGCGTACCATCTTGGTTCTTTGTACCGAAACCTCCACGGGCCACTGATGGGATCCAGTTCTCGTGACCGATATTGAGCTCGGCAGTATCCTCGATGGACACCACCTTGAGATCGGGCTTGAGGAGCATAGACAGAGAGTTCATGAACGAGGTCTTGCCCGAAGCTGTTCCTCCACAGATCAGCACGCTCATCTGGTGCTCGACGAGATACCAGTAGTAGGCTGCGATCTTCGGGTCAATGGTGTTGGTGATGACGAGATCGGTGATCGTCCACGGATCTGCCCGGAATCGCCTCATGGTGAAGGTCGACCCCTTCTGTGTGACCTCTCGTCCGAATGAGAGCTGCAGACGAGAGCCATCAGGTAATGAAGCATCGAGCAGTGGCTGCGCAATGGATATATGCCTTCCCGATCTCTGTGCCAGCTTGATGATGAAGGAGTCCAACTCGTTCTCGTCCTCAAAGATGATGTTGGTGGCGATGGACTCGTAGGTCCGATGCCATACGTAGACAGGAACTCCCAGACCATCGAGTGAGATATCCTCAATCAGGTGGTCGTGCATCAATGGCTCAAGTGGACCGTAACCGATGAGATCACGGTCTATGTAGTACATGATCTTGTCCAAGGACTCGGGAGAGAGGGCAAGTCTGTAGGTACGAACGGTCTCATTCACCTGTCTCTTGAGGTATTCTTCCGCTTTCCCTTCATTGGATAGTGTCTTGAAATCGACATCCAGTTCCTCCACAAGTACGTCCTTAATGAACTTGTAAATTCTTCCCTCTTCCGTCGTCAATGGAGTCTCCGTGACTTGGTAGATAGTCCGATTGCTGACAGGGTCTGTCTGAATAAGGGCGAAGGAGTGCGGCGGTTTTAGTGGATAAGTTTCTCTCAGGATCGGCATTGCTGAATCATCAGCATTGGGTTGGGAGAAATTTGGCAAGTTTAGATTCGACATAGGCACCAATCACTATTTCTTACTCTGAAATAGTATCGAAGATATAAAACCCTTTCCTGAAATTCAATACAACCTATCGATACCAAAAATGATCAGATCACCCATGGTATGTTGAAACCTTTTAATGCAGGATAACTGATGTCAAATTGAGATTTCAGATGAGTGATGACCTAGAGCAAGGGGTTCTACAGATCCTGCCACTATTCAAGACCTACTTTCTCGAAACTGCTGGGAGGATAAGTAACGCACCAATCAAGAACGTGGAGTTCGTCGAGAGTCAGTCATCGAGCTACCGGGGAAGGGGGGGTACACTCCTCATCTCCGATGTCACCTACAACGCTATTATAGACGAGGATTCGTTCTTTCCCCTGACGACGAAGATTGCCATAAAATTCGCACAGAGCCTCAAATCGGCAATTAAAGAGATGAAGAACTCAATGCTCTTAGAGAATAAGTACTCTAGTCACCCGAGCTTTGGAACTCCGCGGATTCTCTTCGCCTCTACCAACGAGCCTATTATCCTTCTCTACGAGGGTGTAGACGGGATAAACTACGATGAGTGTACCGTCGTACCGAACAAGGCATATTACGCCGGAAAGTTGCTCGCAATTCTCCACGGGGCCAATGTACAACCTGTTGACGACCTCCTCTACCAGAATTACGTGAGGAAGATCGTGCAGTATTTCGCGATGACGGGGATGGAGAAGGAGATAAGTTTAGCGATGGGTGAGGCGTTCAACAGGATCAAGGGACTATCTTCTGGTGCGGTGATCCACTCCGACTTCCACCAAAGCAACGTCATGTTGACAATCAGCGCCGACATCTCGGAGGTCCTCAAGGTCTATGTCATCGATCCAGAGTTCATGACCTCAGGCCACTACGACAGGATGGAGGATGTGGGGACATTCTTCGGGAACCAAGCACTGATTGAGTTCGGGCAGACGGGTGCAGTCTCATCCACACTGAACGACATCCACATCTTCCTCAGAGGGTACAACGAGTTCCTCGCTAATAGCCCCATGAAGCTATCGTTGAATAAAATCTACCCCAAGGGGCTTCCACTGGCTTTCTTCATAGCTCTGTGGTCTCTCTTGGATGCTCTGGACTTTGTCATGACCCGTACAGAGGGAAACTCCATGGACCACCCTGATGTGGTTGTCAGAATCAATTTTGCCCTCTTCTGTCTGCGTGACGAGGAATTAGAGAGGTTGTCCCAAATGAAATTCTCCTGATCTATCTATTCTCGTCCTTCAGGATTATTTCCCAGATTTTGTTGATTATCTGCAGAACCGCAGGCTCATCCTCACTCGCTTCCACCAGAGTGACGTGCTGATCCTTCGCGTTCTGAATGAGGTACTCGTGGATCTCCCTGATCTCCTTGAAGTACTGTGAATAGTTCGTCCGTGAGATGGAGCTTGACTCCCTCTTCTTTAACCTTGAGAGATGGACATCAGGATCTTTGAGGTAGAGCTGGAACGGGATGACGATATTTTTTATCATAACGTTCCTCTGAATGGCACTGGGGAGTAAGTGAACACCTTCTAAGATTACGATTTCGTTGCTCTTTATCGCCTGTGCAATTGTGGCTTCTACTCCGGTAACGACCTTTCGTGCCTGCTCCTCGAATCCCAGAATGACCGGGGAGATGGCGGGGAGGAATATGTTCTCAGACTTTCGGTAAGCGATGTACGAGGACTGGTGGAGTGTGGGCATGAGCTTGGGTGAGAACACGACCCTCATGACCTCCCGTATAAGATCAGTTCCCAAGATTGTCCGAACACCTAGCCTCCTCCCCAGAATCTTAGCAATTGTTGACTTGCCAACCCCCGTCACCCCTCCGAGGAGTATAACCAAGGGTCTGATGTCCCTGAAATCGTTGGAGATGATGTCGATACGATCCGCCAGCTCAGAGTCCTTGGATTTATACCACTCTGCAACTATATCATATACACGGGAGCTCATTATCTCGTTCTTCTCCGAGTCCTTGATGACATCGGCGATCTCCCTCGCATGCTCGAAGGCCACGGTCTCTTTGATTCCAAGTTTGAGAAGATGCGTCGCTAGGTACCCGACTGAGAGTGGTATGGTTCCCTTGTTGCTCGTGACATAGATCGGATTGTTCTTATCGGATTGAATACGAATCTCCTCAGATCCTCAAAGAATTTATAAGGATTTATACTTTCCTTATTTTATTGACAGTACATGAGTTCTCGGGTCAAAGATCAATTCGAATCAAGGGTGATAACTACGAGTACAATTTCTCCCGTGGAATTCTTGCACATACCCTGATCGACATGGGAATAGACTATGAGGTCTCGTACGATCTCGCTCTCAAGATACAGGATAGGATATTTCAGAACTATCTACAGGATGTCATCATCATATCCGAGTCCGAGTACACACAGTTTATAGAGAGCGCAACCGACGAGCTCCTTCCTCCAGAACAAGCGGAGAAGGTCAAACTCATTCTCGACTGGAAGGAGCGGGGTAAGCCCATTGTCATACTCCTTGCAGGAATCGAGGGTACGGGTGGAACCACAATTGCCAAGAGCTTGGCGGACAGGTTCTCGATCTCACAGCTCGTGTCCACCAAGTACGTATCGAACATCCTCCGGAAGATAATAGCGCCAGAGTTGGCTCCGGAACTTCACTCGAAGACTTACAAGGCTCACGAGCACCTTAGACCTATTGACTCTGTACTCTCGGACGATGTGTTGCTAGGATTCATTGAGAATGCCCGTTTCGTCACAGTTGCTGTCGAAGCACTGATCAGACGGGCGCTGACAGAGGGTATATCTCTCATTATCAGAGGAGAGCATATACTTCCGCGGTACCTCTCTGATGATATTCTGAGAAGTCCAAACGTGATCTATTCTGCAGTTACTCTCTCAAGTAGGCGAGAGCATCTGAGGAGACTCATTCGATCAAAGGACAGGAGAAATGAGGAGGAGATCATCCTGAATTACAACTCCATCCGCAAGATCAACGACTACTTGCTGGATGTCAGTGAGCAGATGAATCTGATGGTGATAGACAACAAGGGTGGGATTGAGGAATCACTCAAGATGATCACAGATATGGTACTTGATAGGATACCACAGCTTCTCTAGGTGAAGAACTTCAATATGGTGGGTGACAGAATAATACCGATCTCCAAGACGATGGCTAGAAGCGTGAATCCAAGGGCTTTTGCCTGCTGAGACTCTCGCTTGTAGTGCTCGATTAAATCAAGTTTATCCTCAATGGTTTTCGCGCTCTTCTGAACTTCTGTCATGATCTTGTCAATATCTATGGGGATATCAGCCTCAACTCCGTGGGCTATGGCCTCGTTGATGTCGATTACCGATTTCACCATGGGAAAATCCTGGAACGGGAAGTCATCTTTGAGGTCCTCCAACCTTCTTCTCAGCTCCCGGATATCATCAAGGGTCATGACCTTTCTCGTCACCTTGAGCGGGGCTGGATTTGCAACATGTTTGACCTTTCGGGGAAGGCTCCTCCCTGTTATCTTGTACGCCAGTTCCTCTTCCAGTGTCATGGTCTCCGTATGATCCCTGACTATCCCATATGGGAGCCTGACAATCTGTCCTCCTTCAATATGATATACACCGAAATCCAAGTTGGCCAACCGGAAATCTCTTTCATACCTTGAGGCGTCAACAACTATTGCGACAGCGTCCTCGAAGAGCTTCTGGTACCGCGACTGCGTCGACTTGTCCGTATCCGACATAAAACTCGTGTGCCCAGGGTGCGAATGCCACCATCCGACAATCACATGCCCGTCATCTCGACTGCTCACCTTGATAACAGCATTGGTCAGCGCCTCGTCAGATATCTCCACATGGACAATATTTCCCTGCTGCTCTCCCACGTCCATCTCGTCGATGTAGACGATGCCATTGAAATGCTTTCCAAGGAGCAAACCTGCAGTCTCTCTATCAGGCACACTAAGATCGTACTTTATTATCTCAGCCATAACAGAAAGCTCGATGAGAACTTTGTTCAAAGCCATATGATTGTACCCATAATATTTGAATAAATAAAATCGACTCAATGGACTTGATGAATTAGGAAAAAAAATTATCATATTTTGGAATAAATCTCCATTTTCTCCTTCGTTGACAATAAGCAATAAATAGGACAATAAGTGAAGATTAAAACGATACAACTTGGCAGAGAGACAGCAGAGCAGACGTTTAGACCGCTGGACCTATATGGTTATAGGTGGGATCTTCGAAAATCGATTAGATAAATTCGAGGATCTCCGCAGGAAATTGAGGAGAGCGGGGATCAACAAGAGTCTCAGGATGTACTTGGCCAGCGCAGTATTCTATGGTATTGTCGTTGGTGTGAGCACAACAATTCTCTTCGGATTTCTCTTCTTCTTCATAGGGGTCAACCCGATCGTGGCCATCCTACTGGGAATAATCTTTGGGATCTCAACCTATTCAGGCTTTTTCCTCTACCCCTCTTACCAGATAGGGGAACGTAAAAGACTATTGGAAGCCAGCCTGCCAACTGCTTCTAGCTACATGACTGCTATGGCCTCTGCTGGTGTAACCCCAGACAAGATCTTCATGTCACTGGCTCGTGACGATATCGACCTTTTCATCAAAGAGGACGCGAAGAAGATTTCCCGTGATATCGAGATTTTTAACATGGACATTATCAGAGCTCTGGAAGCTGCTGCAAGAAGATCACCCTCCTCGAAGTACTCCACTTTTCTCGAGGGAATCGTCAGTACATTCACCTCTGGTGGTGATCTCCAAATGTATTTCCAGAGTGCATCAGAGGGTCTCATGAGGGATAAAGTCGCGACCGAGAAAGCCTTTATCGAGAACCTAGGTCTGATGGCAGAGTTGTACCTCGTCGCATGTATCGTTCTCCCGACATTCATCGTCGTGGTGATAGCCATGATGGGTCTCCAGGGTACATTCTCCCATACCACCCTCACCTTCGTGGTAATTGTTCTCACACTCTTCATCATACCCGTGTTGCAAGCTGTTATTATTCTGCTTGTAGACGGACTACAACCGGAGGAATAGGATATGGCAGAAATCGAGGAGAAACTTAGAGAGAAGTATCAGAAGAAGCACAAACGTGGAGACAATCGAACAGTCATCTGGATAATCTCGGGTGTGTTTGCATTCGTTCTTTTCCTGATAGGATTTATGGACTTTATCCTGAAATTCAGGCTGGTAAATGCTCCAGATGGGAACGGGATTGCCACATATGACATTAGAACCGGGGAACAAATAGTAGTTTACCCAGTGT
>JALWRB010000053.1 GCA_027077875.1 Candidatus Heimdallarchaeota archaeon | reverse complement strand
TGGAGATAGACTACATCAAACCCATCCTCCTTGGGACGGACATAGTGGTTAGGATGTGGGTGCCGTCAATTGGGAATAAGTCATGGGTATTTAATTACGAGATTACCTCGAAGGACAAGAAGATTGTCTTTGCCAAAGCAAGCAGTGTACAGGTCTTCTATAACTATGTAGAGCATCGATCAGAAGAGCTTCCCGATGATGTACGGACAGAGTTGGCTAGACTGCAGGATTGATCCAAAAAAGTTCGTACATCTGAATCTGCGGATAATGTAGGATGCTAAGTATTTTATGGGTAATTGGCGCAAATGGTTACTATGGTGGAGGAAATTATTCCCCGTCAACCAATAAAATCAGGACTCTACCACGACGTGGATAGAGATATGCTATTTACCAGACTCCTCGAAGAGAACAAGGATGTACTTCTAAACGTCAATCTCTCTGGACTGGGAAAGAGCTCCACCCTCGAAATCAACGAGAGATCAGCAGAACTGGAAAAGATGGGCAAGAAGGTCTACAGATTTGGTCTGGGTCAAAGTCCCTTCCCAGTTCCTGAGGACGTTGTCGAGTCACTGAGACAGAATGCTCACCAGAAGGACTACCTCCCCGTTATCGGACTCGAGGGTCTGAGAGATGCAGTATGTGGATATATCGAGCGCAAGGTCGGTGTAAAATACAATCCACAGAACGTGCTTGTTGGTCCTGGATCGAAGGAGCTCATCTTCCTTGTCCAGCTGGCTTTTGACGGTGAGCTGATTCTCCCGGCCCCATCGTGGGTAAGCTACATTCCACAGGCGAAGATCGTTGGTCGGAAGATCAGGCTTTTCCCCACCTCCGAAGAGACAGGGTGGAAGATCACGGCCAAGATGCTGGCAACTTTAATCGAAGAGGACTCGATTAACGAGTATTCTAAACCCAAGCTTCTTCTCCTTAACTACCCGAATAATCCAACAGGTGCAACCTACACCGAGAAGGAGCTGAAGAAGCTTGCTAAGGTAGCAAGTAAGGCAAATATCCTCATTATCTCCGATGAGATCTATGGTGATACTTCTTACGACGGAGTGTACCGATCTATCAGTAGATATTATCCCGAGGGTACGATAATATCAACGGGTCTGTCCAAATGGTGTGGTGCAGGTGGGTGGAGACTTGGTGTTTTTATCTTCCCCGAGAAGCTAAAGTGGCTCCATAACGCGCTGTCTATAATCGCTTCTGAAACCTACACCAGCGTTTCTGCACCCATACAGTATGCCAGTATCACTGCATTCAATGGATCGCCATCCATCGAGCGATATCTCGTGAACTCTAGGAAGATACTGGAGTACATCGGTCACTGGTCTGCTCGTACCCTGAGAAATGCAGGCATCACTGTCAATGATCCACAAGGTGGATTCTACCTCTTCCCGAACTTTGAGAACTTTGAAGATGCAATGAATGAGGCGGGTATTGAGACAGGTGAAGAGTTGACTAAACGTCTGCTCTCCGACACAGGTGTCGCCATTCTTCCAGGGAAGGATTTCTCGAGACCAATCACCGAGTTGACTGCGAGGTTGGCTTATGTTAATTTTGATGGAGGAAAGGCACTTGAGGCACTGGAAAATGGGTATGGTGAACTCGACGAATCCTTCCTCGACATGTACGCACCGGATGTCAAGGACGGCATCCTCAGGATCGTTGATTGGGTAGGTCAATTCAAGTAGACAATAGATTCTTTGAACAAATTAATCCTTACACCAAACTGCTGAAATAGCTAGAGTAGGATGTTAAACAATTAATTATCGAATATTGGGTTTAGAAAGCTTATTTCCTTCTTCTGATGATGACTGCAACAACCATGATTGAGCTGAGAGCCATGAACCATCCAAAGCCAGGTGCAGCGGCAGTCTCTGATCCGAAGTCAGGTACTGGGTTACCATCCAGTTCTCCGTTCCAGTCGATTGTGCCAGTCAATTGCAGACCAGTGGCCTTATCGTAGGATCCGACGATCTCGAAGGTATCACCAACTAGGTTGATGACGTCATATACTCCGTTCCTGTCAAGGTCCTCATTGAAGGTGATCCTACCGGTTGCGCCGACGAAGTCGGTTACTTTGAGCTGCTCGAGTAGAGCTGCACCGTCTTTGTAGTCCTTACCATCTGCGATCATCTTGTC
>JALWRB010000052.1 GCA_027077875.1 Candidatus Heimdallarchaeota archaeon | reverse complement strand
CATCTTCACCTCTCCTGAATTCCACATACTCCTCACCGAGTTAGGACTATTCTGGATGGTATTGGTCTTCTCTGGAATTGTATTGTTCTACTTCTACGTGGCATTCTCCATAGTGTCCACATTAAAATCAATATCAAGGTACTACTCACCCGTACAAAAACAAGCTGTGAAGTACCTCTACCTCTATATTCTCTTCTCCTTCGGGTTGATCAGCATAACATATGTCATTGCATATGCCCTTTTTCAGGACAAGTCAGGGTCATTTCCAGCCACCGATCCTGTTGTCTTCTGGATGACGATAGTACCACCTATTCTCTACATCATTGCTCTGATCTTCTTCTTCATGGGCTATGCAAGGTACGAATCAGGAGCTATGATACATCCCCAACGGGTTGAAAAGTTGGTGATTGTAAGCAACCACGGACTTCCCATCTACGACTTGGACTTGGGAGGGGGAAGTGAAATTGATGATACTCTCCTCTCCGGAGCCATCACCGCAATAACCTCTGTCCTCCGGGAATCTACCAGTAGCACGGGTAATCTGGAGTACCTCCAAATGGGGGGTAAATCAATGATATTTGAGTCCAATGAACAGTCTTTTGGATTGTTAATCACAGAACACCCAACACGATATCTAAAGGACGCAATCGTCTCAATAATGGCAAGGCTCACTGAATTAGATTTGGAGGATTTCAATACTCTCTCAGACGAAGAGTACAAACATATTGATGTCATAGTTAAATCCTATTTCGGACATAAGTAGCAACTCAAGAGCTAAAAACTGAGAATATGACCATACCTATGGATTTGATCAAAGTTGCTGCGGTACAGATTGCACCTGTATTCCTGAGAAGAGAAGCGACATGGGAAAAGCTGGAGGGGTACATCAGGGAAGCTGCGTCAAATGGAGCTGAACTCATAGCTTGGGGAGAGACCCTTATTCCAGGATATCCTCAATGGCTGAGTCCCTCAGGAGGTGCGAGGTTTGACGATAAGAAGCAGAAGCGGATTTATGCAAAGTACTGGGAGGAAGCAGTGGAGATCGCACCACTTGGTCACAACCAGTCAGGTGTAGTACAGAGTATGTGTACTCTAGCCAAGGAACTCGGTGTCTTTCTCCTCGGGGGAGTGGTAGAGCGGGAGAGTGGATCGGTATATGCCACGATCGTTACCATAGACGACAAAGGTAATCTGATCGGTCGCCACCGGAAGATCAAGCCTACTTATGAGGAGAGACTCGTTTGGGCAGATGGAGATGCTCAGGGGCTTATTACCCACGAGTTCAGAGGGATGAAATTAGGAAGCCTTAACTGCTGGGAGTCATGGATTCCGCACACGAGGATAGCTCTACATGATCAGGGAGAGACACTACATGTGAGCTGCTGGCCCGGAAGTCTGGGATTGACCGAGCAAATCACAAAATTCATGGCCCTGGAGGGTAGGTCTTACGTGATTTCTGCATCGGGACTACTGAGGTCGGAGGATTTCAATCACCTAAATGAGGAGGAGTTTCCTGTAAAGGATGTAATGGTGGGGAAGGACTATTGGCAGAACGGGGGTTCTATGATAGTAAACCCGAGAGGTGAAGTTATTGCTGGTCCCCTAATCGATCAAGAGGGCATAATCTATGCGGACATTGATCCTGTGAGGGTGATTGAGGAAAGGCAGAACTTTGACTACAGTGGACACTATTCTCGTCCAGATATATTTCCCCGATACAAGAGAAATAAATAACTACAATCCATGGGAAGTCAGTGATGTTCAGGAGCACCCGTGAGGGCGAGAGAGTTTCCATCGAGAAAGCGATCATCAAGGGTCTAGCCGAGGATGGAGGACTGTACGTTCCCGAGGAATTCCCCAGTTTCACTGTTGAAGATTTTGAAGGTCTGACCGAGTACACCGATATTGCCCTGAGGTTCCTTGATCCATTTTTCAAGGGAAGTTCGCTTGGCGATCATCTGCCAGAAATCGTCAACAGTGCGTTTAACTTCGAGGTCCCCATGGTCGATCTTGGAGCGATCGAGCTCCTTGACCTCACCAAGGGTCCTACAAACGCTTTTAAGGACATCGGCGCGAGGTTTCTCGCGAGGTGTGTGTCCAATATTGAGGGGGAGAAGACAATCTTGGTTGCAACCTCGGGTGACACAGGTTCTG
>JALWRB010000051.1 GCA_027077875.1 Candidatus Heimdallarchaeota archaeon | reverse complement strand
CTTTTGATACAAAATGCTTGATGGGATAGATCCTCTTAACCCTTCCCACAACAATTACTGGTCCCATCCCAGGGACCAAGTCCTTGATCTCTAATGCCTGACTAGTACTGACATTCTCGTTCTCTAGTTTCACTCCATAGTTCTCTGCAAGGAGGTATGCTGCCCCTTGACGGTTCAAGAAACCTCCTAAAGATTCGATTGTTTTGTCAATCTCTTTATTAACTTCATCTGGTGAAAGATTTGTCTGTTCTGATATCTTCTTTATTACATCCTCAACTGGTAGTTGCTCATTCATATGATCACTGCCTCGGGATGTTCATTCAAACTTCCCGGTAATGCAGACTCTGTACTTTAAGTATAAAAGCCTAGGTAAGACTCCGCACTTCAACTATTTCTTCTGATTCTCACTCTTTTCTATAGGTTCTGTATTTTAATTCCTTCTCCAAAGAAAACCTTGCAGGGTATACCTTTGTGGTCTTATGACCTTGCTTGCATATATCTTGAAGGCTGTATGATTTGCAGACCTTACAGTAATTTAGCGTTTTCATCTTTTCTCTTCTTTTGTTGTATAATCAAGCTTAGGATGTTCTGCTTTATACTCCTCAAGGATTTTGTTCACATCAACTGTGATCTCGTCCAGGTCTTCGTAATATCTACCACTCATCCATAGTCTGTAGGTAGGTGCTCCGACGGTAAATAGCTCGAACTCGATATTCTCCCTCTTCTGAATACTTGTTTGTATCTTCATGAGAACCTCTCTGATCTCATCCACTCCATCTGACGAATATGACCTCAGACCAATTTTAATCTCTTTCTCAAAGGTGTTAATTTTAATCGAGGCCTTGGCCATCTCCTCAATTACATTTGCCATCTCCTCGGTAAAGAATTCCCTGATCTCCGCATCATCTTCGGTTGCGATGTACTCGAAACCGTGATAAAGAGAGCCAAACTCTTCGACAAGTACTGATTCTAGCTCCTTGAGAACCTCCTTCTCTTCTCGTCCTAGCTTCTCTGCAATGAGCCTTACTATAGCAAGCGCAGACATGTGCTGTTTATACTCTTGGACTTTCTCTTTCTTCTTTTGCGCGGACACTCTCTTGATGCTGATGTCAACTTGCCCTTTCCTTTTATCTGCTCTCAGAACCTTGCCCACAACCTGCTGATCCAACCTCACAAAGTTCCTAATGTTTCTGATCCAAGCAGCTGCAACTTCACTGATGTGGCAGTACCCTTCAAGGTTCCCATACTCAATCAATTTTATATAAACTCCATGCTTCGTGATCTTACTGACCACTCCAATTACATGCTCATCTTTCGAAGGAAAGGCTTTGGCTTTAGTACTCATCTAGTACCGGTTATAAACCGAGAATTAAAAGGGAATCTTTTGAATCAATTGATTAACAACACACTAATATTGAGAAATTTATCCTCAGTTATGGATGTGAATATAATCCCTGCATGTGAAGAGGACATCCGTGAACTCCTCAAGATCAACCTAAGGGATTACTCGGATGATATATTGAGTTTTTCACCTATTGACCGATTTCCAGTTACACAATGGTGGGGCTCGTATGAGTTTTTTCTATGGCATTTTAAAATCCTTAAGGAGGCAGGGGGTGGGATTCTCGTAGCGAAGGATAACCTAGGTAATGATGTGGGTGAACTGGAGTACATTCCTAGTGACGATCATGCACACATTTATTGGTTATATGTAGCTCCAGAATTCAGAAAGCAAGGTATTGCCCAAAAGCTCCTACTGGCCTATCTACAGAGGGCGAATAATGACGTCTGGGTGGAGTCGGAGGACGAACGTTCAGACAAATTGTATCGAAAATATGGTCAAGTGGTTACCCACCTTAGGAACTTCGAGATCCTGTTCAACGAGGGTGATGTACCTGAACCCACCGACTTGGATCCGGTGGAAGGAGATGACCTCTCAATTCTAAATGGGAAAAAGAGGATCATCGGCCAGTACAACCTCCCCCATTTTGATCTATTGCAGCTTCAGCGGAGTATAGGTGAGGTAACCGAGCCTGTCGTCTGGGGCGAAACACTCCCTCCTGTGGTGCTTTCGTACCCAAGTGGGATTTTTGTTTTACTTACACAATACATTCGAGTATATACTTCTGCTGATGTCGATGATGATGATCTGAAGGAAGTAATTAAGGATTGTATGTTACGTGCATATCATCGGGATCTTGTCGGGATACATTTCCAGATTTATGATGTTCCATATTTAGTAAATATCTTCAAAGACCTGAATATAGATGAGGTGGAAGAATCTAATGATCCTATCTACCTCTTTCCTAAATTGCCGCACCGTACAGATTTCCCAAGTAGAAACTGATTACAGCACCTATTATTCCAATTAGTAGGTTTTCACCTCCCGAAACTATCCATACCTTCTTGGTCATAAATGTTTTCAGTGCACCGACAATAAATAGTGCTATCATACTAAGTATCGAGGCAATCACCAGACCTGTCCCTGCGTCACTTATGAAGAAAAATGGTAAGAATGCTGGCAAGGCCCCTGCAACAAATAACAGTGCTACTGTCCCCATTGCTTTCAGGGGAGACCTCCGTTCATCCTCTTTTATTCCAAATTCAAGTGCCAGCATAACTTGGAGTAGAGTCTGGTCATTGGAAGAAACTACTTTTACAACCTCTTCCAGAAGTGGCTGCTCAAATCCTAAATCGCCAAACATCTCGTATAATTCATTCACCTCGTGTTCCCTGTGGTACTTGATGTGTTCTTTTTCTAAATCAATCTCTGCTTGGTAGACTTCCTCTTGGCTTTTTGTACTGATGTATTCTCCTGCCATCATAGATATGGCTCCAGCAATCGTGGCAGCAAGTGCTGAGATCGCGATCTGATTTGTGCTGAGTCCTGCTCCCACTATCCCTGCGACAAGAAGGTAAATTGAGACCAACCCGTCATTTACTCCAAGTATTATATCACGCATATAATGTTTAAGTGAACTTTGATGTTCCTCAAATTCCGTCGTGATCATCTTTTCTTCCATACATCTCTTCAGATTGAAGCGGTGGATTAAACCTTCTCTTTGTAGCTATCCTAAATTTCACGTATCGACCTTAAAACCATGATATCATGTGAGTATGTTTTCTTTTTATGAAATGTAAAACTTCTTTTTATTGATAACCTAGTAATGTAGTAATCCAATGGTACTGCCCCTATTCTCTCCACATATTTTGGAAGGAAAGAACGATTCGCTTCTGATCCATCATGAATCGAGTACACTGTAGTTGCTAGTTCGATAGCTTTTTTGAGGAATTGTTTATCCCCGATACCCTGCTGTATCCCAAAAGGGGGGTTCATAAGGCATGTGTCGAATTCCCCTGTGAAATCTAAAGCATCTTGAAGACAAACTGAACTACTGCTCATAAGACCAAATCTAGAGAGATTTTCCTTCAATAACTCCACAGCTTTGGGATCAACCTCTACAAACGTACATGTCCGTGCTCCGAGTAGTAGTGCAGAAATTCCAAAAATTCCAGGTCCAGAACACAGGTCTACGATATTCTTTCCTTCTATGTCACCATTGCTCATAGCTCTGAACACTATGTGGGTAGCTATATCAACGGTGGTTCCATATTGCTCAAACTTAAGAATCGGCTTTTGAAAATCTACATACTCTCTGGATAGCAGAATAGCAAGTTGTTTTCTATTCATAATTCACACGGTTCCGTACTCCAATTCCATTATGGGGGTGTAATGTTTGTAAACTATTTGTAGTTGCTGTATCAGGACCTTAAAATTCATGGTCTGTATAGGGAGGGTCTCAATGTAATTTAGCTCCTCAAAATACATATATCCGAGATATTTAAACAAGGGCCAACTTCGGATAACGATGTCGATGGTATGTCCCAGATCTATATCATCGTCATGAATATCAACCAATGGTGTTTTTCCCCATATTTTTTCAAATAGGATGTCGTACCTTTTGATCTCTTTCGTGCACTCAATTATCTCATCGAAACTACCTGCCAAATACAGCCAGATATACAAATAAATGAGCTTATCAAACATCTCTTTTACCGTTATGACTTCTCCAAAACCTCGGTATCGCTGTCTGATATGTGTTTTAATTTTCGCTAATAGATGTCGGTCCAGTACCTTGTTGTCTATCCCTAGGATAATACTTTTCAGATAGAACCTGATGGTATGTGGTGGATAGTCTTGTAACCTTTTCTCCTCAATGAACCAGTAATATCTCTTGAGAAAATGAGATCTATAGTCTTTATCAAACTCAGCGATGAATTTGTAGTACCTCTCATCGTAGCTCCTCATATACCGTCTAGTGAACAAATACCCCTGGTTGTCCCCTCCTCTGTTAATATGTGTGCTGATGTACCCATATGCTCTCCTTGCAAGATCGATTTCCTTGTTCAGAAGATGACGGTCGTAAATCATAGATGTTGTAAATAGAGTTCTATTCTCTAGTTCAGTGATTGCAATTTGGCTATTAAGTGTAAGTATAATCAATTCCCATATGTAATCACGGACGAACCATGCAGAAGGATATCTTCCCTTCTCCATCATCAATAGGGAGAACCATGAATGGAAAATTATCTTTGGTATCCACTCGCGTTTCTGGCTGTAAATGTAGTAATCATTTATCATTAGCTCCTCTATATTCAATATTCCTAAGCAAAATAGAGGATAAATAAAATCATTGAGATACTCCGTCCAGAAGTGGTGATTATAAATAAGTAACTCTGGATGTGTCATGAGCTCTCTTTTTTCCACCATATCTTCTGGTTGGATAGCACTGATTATACTATAGGGTTCAATTAAACTCTTTAGTCTCTTCTTTCGCTGAGGTGCATACCCATCCGATATATTCTTTTGGAAAAATAAGAAATCCTCAGCGTCATCTTCAAATGGCATTTTTCTTTTTCTGGATCCAATGCTAAGATAATCTGACAAACGTAACTTTTTCCTTCCATCATTATTCTTTCTCAAATAAACTGATTGATACTTATTCATAAAATGGTTGAATTCAATAAAGATGTTAAAACCAAGCTCATCGTTCACATCTAAATATTTTGAAATCGCTTTGACATATATGTTCGTTACATCAACTGATCGTTCTGTGAATAATTTCAAATGTTTATTCCTTATGGATGATCCTAGGGCCTTCTTAATCCCCCTTCCATTCCCCTTTTTGACAAAGGCTTCATACTTATCCAGCAGCGTTCTCTGATAATATAATCTCTCATCTGTAACCCAATATCTCCATGGACCATTGGGTCTTTTTCTTACCCCCATTTTCAGTACGAAATCCTGCCGATGGTATCGTTCTGGATATCTGACTCGGAGATTATTTTTCCTAAAGACTGCCCAATCTCTCCTCCTTCGAATATATAGAAAATGTCTTGGTGTCGTCGTTCTCCAAATCATCGTATTCCTTATTCAATTCTGGGGTTTAAATAATATTTTCCTATTAAAATTCCATGCTTGAATTTCTGAAGATTTTTGTGGAAAAGTATCCATTCCCAGTTACTGATTGGTTTTTACAATTTCGGATGATACTGTATACTATTTTAATAGGGATTCTCTTGCTTCTTACCTACTTCTTTCTGGATAGGTCCAAAAAGGAGGAAGAGACGAATGGGTTAACGAATCCTCTCCTTAAATACTACATGGCTTCCTATTTCGGTATTCTTCTGATCTCGTTAAATGTATTCCTCAGCTCACTTTCTCTCTATCTCTCTGGAGGAAAATTGATAATGTTTGGTGCTTATAAAGCTATTCTGTATAACCTTGGAACACTAATTCTCATTATTGGTCTGGTTAATCTGTCATTTTCTATTATATACTTTAACGAATACCTCCTTCTCCTCCTAAAGTCTTCATATTATGCAGCAGTTCTTCTAGCTACTACTGGACAATTTATTGTACTTGCAGAGGCTCTTGGCTTTACTCATGGTCTATTAACTCCTAAACTGTCCCTGATTCTCTCTGTGGGGGGACTTCTCTATCTTGTCGTTCTTATCGTCTCAATTCTGGGGCTCGTTCAACAGTTAAAGTACAATGCAAGCCCAATTGAAAGACTTAGGATAAAGTTAGTTGCTATCACGTTTGTCATTCAAATCATACAATTGATTGCACGAGTTGGGGCTTTAATGTCTGCTTCTAATCAGTTCATATTTAATATTTTTTCATTTATTATCTACCCAATAATTGATTTTGTGGGGTATCCAATCTCTCTGGTATTATTATTATCCTCAATATACACCCCACAATGGCTTCAAATTAGGACAAATATTATTCCAAAAGAATATGCTAATATCGTGTAGTGTATCTACATTCTCCTTCCACGACGACCACCCTTTCTTCTGGATCCATCGTGGGGTAGGGGTGTGACCTCGTATATGTCACCGATTTTCAGGTCTGCTCGGGTCAGTGCTCTGAGAGCTGCTTGAACTCCTGGTCCCGGTGTTCTACTTTTATGTCCTCCTGGTGCCCTAATCCATACATGTACCCCTATGAAACCCTTGCTTTTTGCTTCGTCTGCAGCTGCATAAGCGGCTCTCATTGCGGCAAAGGGAGATGGCTCCTGTCTATCCGCCTTGACGAACTGTCCTCCACTCTTTAGAGAAATGGTTTCTGATCCAGTTATGTCTGTTATGTGGACAAATGTGTCATTATAGCTCGCAAAAATATGAGCCACTCCAAAGAGACCACTTGGTACTTTGGACTTAACAGCTGTTTTGTCAGTTTCGACAGGTGTCTCTTGTGTGGGCTTATCTACTTCTTCACTCATTAGTTATCACCTTCTTTTCTTCCTCGTGCTTTCCCTCTCTGCTTCCCTTTCTCTGCCTGAGCTTTACTGACGTTTTGAGGAAGCATAGGATGATCTGTTTTGCTGAATGGAGACTTCTCCGAGATTTTTATTTTCTCTTCATCCTTGATCGGCACAAGAAAAGATGGCACATTGATTATATGGTCACCAAACTTAATGTGTCGATGAACGATCATTTGTCTAGCTTGATGGATAGTATTTGCGTAGCCCAGTTCGTATACTCTTGTCTGTAGTCTTCTACTGAGGATATCCTCCACTTGTAACGCGAGGACGTCGTCGGTTGTAGCACCCTCTGGTAGAATCCCCAATCGAGTGAGCTTATTCACAAGTATTCTTCCTAACCTCTCCCTCTCTTCTGGTTCGTGAGCAAGGAGTTTTCTTGCTTGTTGTCTGTATGCACCTAGTTGAGTTCTGGCCTTCCAAAGCTCTCTTTTGTTTCTCAGACCATATTTTCCGACGGTGACGAGCTCGGCCTCAAGCCTATTTTGTTCATATGGATGACCAGGGGTGTTATACTTCTTTCTACGTCTTTTTGGATCTCCCATTCAACTCACTCCTTCTTCCTCGAAACTCCCAAGGAGCCTGACTTCCTGCCAGTGGACTTTGTTCTTTGTCCTCTTACTTTCAATGCTCTCGAGTGCCTAATGCCTCTCCAAGATCGTTTTCTGATCATCCGGTCTATGTCCGTTCTGTGTTGGAGAAGTAAATCGGATTCTAATAATTGTGTACTTTCTCCAGTTTCGGGATCCTTTTGTCGATTCAACATCCACTCTGGAACACCGGTAGCAACCAAATCAGCCATTGCTTCTTCAATTTTCTCAACCATCTCACTTGTTAGGTATCCAACACGCAGGTCCTCGTCAACTCCAACTGCCCTAAGGATTGCACCGGAAGTCCGGTGGGAAATCCCCTTGATTCTTGTCAGGGCGATTCTAATTTTGAAATCCCCTGGAAGGTCAGTGGAGTATATCCTGACCAGGTGCCGGAAATTTTTCGATGAGTATTTTTCCATTTTTACACCTTCGTGCCATTACTGGCTATCCTTTTGTGTGATTATGAGTATTAAAAGAATTTATATCGATTCAGCAGGTTAATCTTGAATGAATTTTGAGTAATAGTCCTTATCCCTTGTCCCAAAACTCTGTGGGCCAAATTTCTTAGTCCTCTCTCTCAATTCATCTGCCAACTCTTCAGCAATCTCCCCTCTCTTTTCCAAGTAGTCTATGATCTCAAAACATTCCTCTCTCGTTTTGGCACGTGCTAGAAAATCTCTATAGTTTGGATTATACCCCTTCCATGGATCCTGTCCTCTCCTATTATATAAGTTTGTGATTTCAACCTTCTCGGCGATATACTCCTGATAGAGATGAGGGAATTTCCTCTTGAGCTCATCTAGATTTATTCCCTCTGTAATCATCTTCGCTGTGTCGTCTTCCATCGAATATCAATTTTCTCACAGAATATTAACTTTATGAGTAAAATTGTAATACATTTAACCTTATTACTTTGCAGATGAGACGATCTTTACAACGTCCCCAAACTCAAGCTCGTGATTCGCACTAACTCGGCGACCATTCTTGACAAGTATTCCGTGCAGAAAGTATTTTTTAAAATCGCTGTGAATCTTCCCTGCAAATTCCTTAACTGTGGTTCCTCTTTGTACGAGATACACGTCGGGGAGAACTCTTCCATCTGCATCGGTCATATGTGTCGTATCCTCAACTGGAAATACAGGGATGTAGTCAAGGACTTCAAATATAAGGGTGTTAAGGAGCTTGTAGATCCCCGTTGATTCATATGGTTGCAATATTCTCTCCCTAATTGAAATGAGGGTATCCTGATCTTTTGATCCTTCTTTTACAATCTCAAAATCGCTATCACCTGGAACATAT
>JALWRB010000050.1 GCA_027077875.1 Candidatus Heimdallarchaeota archaeon | reverse complement strand
GATCATCACCGCACTACAGGAGGCTTTTCGAGTCACTGTACGAACTCCCGCCGATGGAGGTGAGAGAGTGAGCGAGCAGAGACTCTGGCATCAGCTGTGGACATGGCTGGACGGGCAGCACCACCGGCTGTTCCTGCTGTCGTTCGTGATCCTGTGCAACGTGGTCGTCTCCGTGGCGCCCCCAGTCGTGCTAAAGTCCTCACTCGACCTCGTGCCGGGTAGTCCCGCGGTGCTCGTCGCTGCACTCTTCGGACTGCTCCTTGTGAGCAAGTTCCTCGTCGACCTTGCACAGTCCTACCTCGTGGCGGTGATCAACTCGGAGTTCATACACCGACTGCGCACCGACGTCTTCAGGAAGGTGCTGGCCAACCAGATGTCGTTCTTCGACCGCTCGATCTCCGGAAAACTGGTCTCCCGCGTGGTCAACGACAGCAACGAGCTGATCAGTTCGGCCGAGCAGATGTCCAATGCGTTCTCACAGTTCTTCGTGCTCATCGGGATCGTGGTGACCATGGTGGTCTTCGACCCGGGTCTGACACTGGCGGCCACTGCCGTTGCTCCCCTGCTCTTCGTCGCGGTTGTGGCGATGAGGAAGTTCCAGAGGAGGGTCTCCAAGAGGTGGAGGGAGAAGATCGCAGCGGTGAACGCCAACTTCGGGGAGGTGATCGGTAGCATCAGCGTCTCCAAAAGCTTCGGGAGAGAGGAGGAGAACCTCGTGAGATTCCACCGGATCAATGAGGAGACGTACCAAGCGTCGAAGATCCGGGGTCTGGCGATCTTCGCTGTGGGCCCCATCCAGGACTTCCTGAAGAACGCGGGGATCATCATCCTGCTCGTGGTGGCGACGTCCTTGGACGTATCAGTCACCCTGCTGTACCTGTTCGTCCTGCTGCAGAGCTACTTCTTCAACCCCATCACCCAGATCGCTCGTTCGTACAACCAGTTCCAGACAAGCTTTGCTGCAGTGGAGCGCCTGCTGGAGATCATGGCCGACTCCAGTACCGTGGAGGAATCAGGCGGAGGTCTGGACGGTGAAATCAGGGGAAAGGTTGAGTTCAGGGGTCTGAACTTCTCGTACGACGGGGAGAATCCCGTGCTTACTGGGATAGACCTTACCGTGGAAGAGGGCTCGACCACCGCCCTCGTGGGACATACAGGAGCAGGGAAGAGCACGATTGTCTCGCTGATCATGGGCTTCTACACCCACAGCTCGGGAGAGTTACTGATCGACGGTCACAGGATCTCGGAGTACGACCTCCGGGCGCTGAGGAGGCAGATCGCCTATGTCTCGCAGAACATCTTCCTCTTCTCGGGAACACTGCTGGACAACCTGAGGATGGGAAGACCCGACGCCACGGAAGAGGAGGTAATGGAGGCACTTGACGCCGTGCAGGCCACCGAGTTCCTGCGGTCTCTTCCCAAGGGTCTGCACACGCACGTGCAGGAGGAGGGGAGTAACCTGAGCAGGGGGCAGAGGCAGATGATCTCCCTGGCGAGGGCTTTGATCTCCGACCCGAGGATCCTAATCCTCGACGAGTTCACATCCTCGCTGGATCTGTACACCGAGGCGAAGATCCAAGAGGGCATCCGGACGCTTGTGAGCGGCCGCACCTCTATCGTGATCGCCCACCGTCTGACGACCATCCTGCACAGCGACCAGATCGTGGTGATGGAGGGGGGAAGGATCACCGAGTCGGGCACCCACTCCGAGCTCATGGAGAGGGGAGGGAGATACTCCGAGCTGTTCAGCACCTACTTCTCATTCCAGGTGTCAGACCTGAGGATCAAGGCCTGACAGCTGCGGCATTGTCCATCGTCAAAATCTCACTTGCTGGGTCATCCATCTCAGAATCCCGTATATCCCAGAAAGATACCTGTTGTAATTCAAGGAGAGAGCGATCGACAAAACACTAGCAGAAGATAGTCTGTGACCTACGGTGTCCTGCCTATACAGGTGGTTGCTGCAGACAATATATCTCAATTTAGTCTAGAGTTCAACAATGCCTGCACCGCAAAATATGCGGGTTTTGGTCTGAAATCGGAATCAAAAAGCAATGGCCAATCCTCGTCCTGATCAAGCCAGTCCGCATTTCCTCTGTTGATATAATGGTATTTGTCGGACGACCCCCATGTTGTGACCCCTCCACAGTCGTCGGCATCT
>JALWRB010000049.1 GCA_027077875.1 Candidatus Heimdallarchaeota archaeon | reverse complement strand
TAGCGCTCAAGCGGGTGTTCGGGAAGAGCCGGTTGGAAGTGGGACTGCAGATACTGGTCGAGGCGGTACTCCTCGTCTTAATCGCACTCTTACCGTCGTTCTTCATTGCGAAGCGTATAGCAGCGGACCTCTGGCTGGGGATCGTGGCCAACACCATATTCGCAGCCACACCATACTTCCCGCTGGAGACGGATCTGACTATCACTGGATTCGCACTGCTCACTGGAATAGTTTCTGTGATTGTGAGCGTCTATCTAACGACCCGCATTAAGATTGTGGAAGGGATCAGGGAAGAGTGAACCCCCAATCGTAAAGATATATATCTGACCAAACAATACCTCCTGTATGAAATACACACCCGTCCTAATAATGGTGATATTACTCATCTCACCGATTGGTACAAAGAGGGTAGGAGCTGAGACCAATACTATAGACACGATCAAGGTTAATGTTGTGGTTGACAGCACCTTCACGGATTTCAATCTTGTCAAACAACTGACACTTGTGGCAGACGGATACGAATTCATGTCTACACCTTCTATCGAGAGTGATGACAACTACGTCAATGTCCTCGACATATCGGTGGAGCAGCTAGAAAAGGCAGAGCACAAAGAATTGGTCTCCTACCTCAAGTCAATTGAGGTGGTGGGTGAGACCGGTAACGCCTTCAACTCCACTGCATTTGAGTCAGGAAAGAAGAACGAGAGCATAATGCCCAAAACTGGCAGATCGTACGACGCCTCCAAGACACTGGAGTGGTTGGGTGACAACCTCTGGGATGGGACAGAGAATGAGTACACATTCTACCTTCTAAATCTCACTGAGCTTGACACGGATGGGATGGAGCACTGGTTCACCTCATTCCCCAAGGATCCGGACACCGGGAAGCCTATCACAAAGTTCTACTCAGGAACTAAAAAGATTACATACGGTATGGACAATATGGGATGGGGAGGTGAGTTCAACCTTCCGATACAATTCCTCGATCTAAGTGCTAGAAGCTGGTTCGGTGACTTTGTAAACACCGCATGGAGTAAATATGGGTGGCAACCAAAGGCCATCAACCTAACCCTCGCGGACTGGGAGGGAAAATACGATACGGCAGAATACACAAGCTGGCTGTTCGACTCGATCTCCCCCATGTTCTACAACCAGTTCGTTAACTTCAACTGGGCACTTCCATCTCTCGTCCGTGAGGGTGTGGTGATCTCTGAGGTAGAAGTGATCAACTATGTATTTTCGAACTGGACAATCGATTCAGACTGGATACTCGATGATGGGTGGATTGAAGGAACATTCGAGAGGAACTTCGGATGGTTAGACTTCATTGTGGAAACCAAGAATCTCAACCTCTCTGACGACCCAGAGCTCAAACAGACGATAGAGTCACAGCTTGAGTATAACAGCGAGGAGGAGGTATATGAACTTCCCGTGGAGCTGTCATTTCTCGACTACTTGGAGAATGTTCTTGTTCCTAGGTACATCGAGGAGAATACCTCAAGAATTCAACTGCCAGCATTTAGTTTCCTGCTGTCAGAGAATGTCAGGATGACGTACTATGGGATAGCCTTCGCTGGGTTGGGGGGATTAGGTTGGCAGCTCCAATCCATACCCCCCAGCAGGCTATACGACGAAGATGGGACACCCTCGGTCGGTATGTCAAGTGTGCTCACACATGAGATCGGACACTCAATTGGACTGCCTCACCCCTTCTTTACAGGGACGTGGAGTTCAGACTTCACCGCATCCGTTATGGGATATTTTACCAACTACGAGGACTTCTCAGTGTTCGATCGACATAAGGTGAGCAGGCAAGTTAGTCTGTATTACATCAACCAACTGATGACATTAAATGTGGGAAATGGGAGTGCCACAATTTCCTCTATCATCGAGAAAGCACAAAATGCACATGCTAATTGGGACTTTGACACATCCATTCAACTGACCATGGACGCGATCAGGAACTACGATGAGCTGGTCAAGAATGACGACTTAACAACCTCAACGTCAACACCCCTTTCTACAACTCAGAAGGAGGCTCTGCTTTTGCTCCCGATGAGTGTCTTTATCGCATTGTATATTGTCTCAAGAACAATGAGGAAGAGAAACTAAATTACAAATAATTCATGAGCTTAGGCTCTTCTTCTAAGGATGATAACTCCA
>JALWRB010000048.1 GCA_027077875.1 Candidatus Heimdallarchaeota archaeon | reverse complement strand
GTGAGAACCTAGGAGGATTCATTTACCGGACTCTTCACGGACTGTCCTCCAAGCGGATTAAGTTGAGGGAGGGGCAAAAGTCCATTAGCCACGAGTCTACCTTTCGGGGAAAACCCGGGGACATCGAGAGGTACACTGAGATAACCGACAAGCTCTTTGAGAGGACGATCAGGGCGATGAAAAAGAAGGGGTACTTAGCCCGGACTGTCACTCTCAAGATCAGGTTCAACGGGTTCGACACCATCACACGTTCCCGCTCAATCAGCTTCGCCACCGACAAGGAAGATATCCTCCGGGAGATAGTGGACGAGATACTCACATCGCACCTGAATGACCCACGGGGGTTGAGGCTTATCGGAATCGGGTTCTCTCATCTTGAGAAAAGGCGATTCGTCCAGAGAACATTGGATGACTTTTTCTGAAAAGCCTTATGTATCACCCCACTCGAAGAACCTCTGTGGAAAAAAGTAAATCCCCCACATACTGGGGATACCTCAAGGTCAAGGAGCTTCTCTCACTCCAAGATGGTGTGGGTGACGGTGAGGTCTCTGCCGATGAGCTCAACTTCATCGTCATCCATCAGGTCTACGAACTCTGGTTCAAACTGGTGATACGGGATCTCAAGGACATCGTCAAGATCTTCGATTCAAACAGGGTAGACGAGCAATTCATCCCCCTAACCGTCCGAAGATTGGACAGAATCATCACCATCTTCAAGCTTGCGAGTGACCACTTCGAGCTCATGGAGCAAATCTCACCACAGGACTTTATCGCTTTCAGAGGGAAGCTTGGAACCGCCTCGGGTTTCCAGTCATTCCAGGTTCGACTGGTGGAATTTCTCATTGGACTGGATCCCGATGAGATGGTTCTCCTTGGAGATGCCACACCTCTTACCCACTTCCGCAACAACGCCAAGTCACTAAAGGGTGGAGAGGAGGTGTTGCAACTGATCGAGGAAGCGCTGAACTCACCATCTCTCCTCGAGGTCATCGAGGACTGGCTGTACCGTACACCGATCAACGGCTCCTCCCCTCAAGATTCAAAGGACGCTGTCAAGGTACAGGGATTCGTCAACGAGTACATTCAGTGCTTCAGGACAGAGCAGGACAATCTGAGCGAACTCCTTATCACCATGAGGAGTGGGAATCCCGAGAATATCAAGCGGAGGTTCGAGGAGAGCAAGGATATGATAAAAGCTTATATGAACGCAGAGGATGTTCCCGATGAAGACCGTCAGAGAAGGCAGAGGATCAGGGCAGCAATTCTCTTCATCGAGTCCTATAGGTCGCTCCCACTGATGTCATGGCCTCAGGTCCTACTGGACAAACTGATCGAGCTGGAAGAACACCTCGTCATTTTCAGATCGAGGCATGCAAGGATGGTGGAACGGATGATCGGGAGGAGAATAGGAACCGGTGGCTCGTCGGGTGTAGACTATCTGGAAGCCACGACGAAGTACAGAATATTCAAGGATCTGTGGGGTATCCGAACCATTCTCCTCCAAGCCGAAGTTATCCCTCCCGTGGACAATCCCTCCTTTTACGATTTCGTGTCAAGGTAATGGCCAGGACTCACACTTCCTCATCGATGTAATACCTCGGAGTGCTTAAGGCTGACCAATATCTACACAAAGATAATTCTATAAATCTATTCCGTATTGAATCAATGATTTCTTGGTCGTTTAAATCCGCATTTTTACACATAAAATCTCGGATAATTTATCCCTAAACTTATTGATTGGGAAGTTGGAAATATCAAAACGTCATTATGTTTAAAAGGTATGGCGTGTAAAGATAAGAATTGAAGATGCAGGGTGAAACAAATCCCACTGGGAAAATTCACGATATCACCCAGTTAAACAAACGTCGGGCGGTTGTGATGCTTCTCGGGAATCAGTGTGATATCCCCAGCCTTGTCTCGATGCTCGAGAAGGAGGAAGACCCGAGGTTACTCCATCAGATCATTGCTACACTAGGCTCCCTCGGAAAGGTTGAGTGCATACCTCATCTCGAAAAGATGATGGAGAAAGTTCAGGATACTAAGCTTTTGGAGTCACTGGAATCTGCCATCTCCACAATCAACAAAATTTCTAGCTACGGGCAGGAGTAAAGTATATCAAACAAGGATATACTTTTTGGACATGGCTAAACTTCCGTTCAACGAAGATATCGTGAGGTCATTCGCTGAGTTCAGGATGCAACCGGGTATGGAGTGGTACACCGCTCTGTTCAACCTGATAACCAACCTTGGATCCGAGATGGGCTATATTTTCCTCATCACGACGATCTACTGGGTGTTCTCCAAGAAGAAAGCGGTCAGGATCGCTTACGCAGTGGTGGTAAGTAGTCTCCTGAACTCCGTCCTCAAGGATATCATCCAGAATCCCCGCCCATTTGTCACATCAGGTGAAAACACACAACTCTGGGGGACACAGGCCGAAGGATATAGTACTCCATCAGGTCATGCACAGATCAGTGGAACCTTCTGGACTACCCTCGCTTTACTTGTCCGTAAAAAGTGGATGGTTGTCTTGGCGATTGTCGCTATATTCCTTGTCGGTATAAGCAGACCGATCCTAGGGGTCCATTATGTGGAGGATGTGGTCATAGGCTGGGTAATCGGGATTCTCTTGGCCCTCCTGATCCATTACCTGTGGGAACGTGTCTCCATTCCTCTTCCCAAATCGGACCTTGTGTTCTCCCTCCTCCTTGCAGCTGAGACACTGGTTCTGACTATCATAATAGGAGTAATCACCTCCTTTGGTGAGGGGTATACGGGTTACATCACCGTTCTGGGAATGTTCACTGGAATAGCCATTGGCGAGCGACTTGAGAAGAGAATCGGATTTGACTCCAAGGCGCCTTCTGTCATTAACGGTCTTCTCAGGGTAGTCGTGGGCATTGTGCTAGTCGCTGTTCCTCTTTTTGGGTTTGACAAGATATTTGAACTCCTTGCAGAAGACCCCACATTCCTCGGATACGTTCTTAGATGGGTGCGATACAGCTTCGTCGGCCTCTTTGCCATGGGACTGGCCCCTTGGGTCTTTGTCAAGCTCTCAATTGCCAATAAAGAGAATTAGTCAATTCATTTAGTAGACTTCCTACCTCTTATATAAGCTCACTTCTCGAATCGAGTGTGAAGAAGGTGCCAGTTGACACCCGATACATTAACAAGTTGACTCCATACGAGCAAATCTGGCAGCACATTCAGGAGCTACAGAATTGGAGTTCATCCTCTTGGTGGTTCTTCGTCCTCCTTCCCAAGCGGGAAAACGGCTATGGACCCGGGCAGATGATGTTCACTTTCGCCTCCCGGGCGGGAGAGCTCTATGCAGTGAACCGCGTTTGGCAGAAAGGGATGGATGTTCACAGACCCATCTCCCATGAGGTCGATAGGTTCATGACCACAGCAGTCGGTTGGATCAACCACGGTAACGAGGTCCACGAGGAAATTGTCCTTCAACCTGTTGAGGCTATCCTCGATGCCTCAGGATCGATACGTGCATGGGCAGAACAGGAGAACGGTGAGATGTACGGTGGTGAGATTATCTCCAGGGGAGATGATAACCTCACGACTGATGTCTTCTTCAATGGGAAAAGGGGCCACGCAAAATTTACAGCATGGTCCGAGAGTGACTGGGAGTATGACCAGCCCTCTATCTCAGATGTCCGCTGGAAGAAAGGTGGCGTCCACCTTGTCGCATGGAGAAAGCTGAGGTTCAAGGGTGAGTTCAAGTCACCGGAGAAAACGGAGGAAATCGAGGGTATTGGCTACTTCCAACGGGTCTGTATGAACGTCCCTATGTTCCCATGGTTCTGGAACTACACAATCTTCGAGGACGGTAGTCTGTTCTCCGCATTCCAGCCTTACGTCGGTCCCCATGTCTTTAGAAAGGGTACATGGTTCTTTCCCAACAAGATGGAACGTGCATTTCTCATCCCCATGTCTTCGTCCTACTTTGCAGATCACGAGAGTAAGGAAACGATAGTCTTCGAGAAGACGGTGATCAAACCTATCATTGGAAGGGGTGAATATCCATGGTTCGAGATAAAATCTGAGAACCCAGATGGTGATTACATCCGGATCCTTTTCTCTGGATATGGGCACGCTCAATTTCTACTGGACCGCAGGATGATTTACTCCTTGTTTGAATCTCGGTTCAACTACAACGAATACATGATCAAGATTGAAAAGATTGAGGGCAGGATCAAGGGCAAGCCCTTACCACTTGCTAGACTGGGACAGGGCTGGGGGAATATGGAGTATACGTGGGGTATTTCCCTCTAATCTCAAACTACTGTTGCTCGCACTAGATAATTAATTGGGGAGAAACTGTTGCATACCTGATATAGAATGATTTGTAATAGGTCAAGAGAATCAAGACCGTGAAGATGAGAGCAAAGATCGTCAAGAAACTGGATAGGAAAATGAAGTCTGTAATTACCCACAGGAATCCAGAGTACACTATCCCCAATACTGAGGATACTGGATCCATCGATAACCTTCCGAATATCAGTGCGAATAATCTCAGGGACATCCCGAAGACGACGAATATATCCAAGGCTATGTAGAAGATATTTCGGTGGAGGAATTCCTCGAAATTCACTGCTCTTGACATGTTCCCGATGAACTCCTCCTCGCTGTACTTGTCGATATTGACTGTAGTCGGGAGAAGGAAGATCGGTAGGATGACCATGGTAAACACAATTATGTTATTACTGTAGACGGTGTAGAGAAAATATGGCCAGATGAATGCAAGGAATGGACTGGCAAATTCCACAACACCGAGGATATTGAGGAAGAAGACCCAGTAGGAGAAGTAAAGGGAAAGAAGGATATAGAGTACCAGTTTGTAGTCCCAGAATGTCTTGAAGAGGTTAAACATCCCCTTCTTATCCATCCAGTAGAGGACCTGATAGACCAGCATATCTGAAGGTAAAACAACTTGACAAATAAACTTTTTCTACGCAGAGCTGTCGATATAGAGGTTCTGCAAGTTCTTGTCTGCTATGTACTTCAGATACTCGACAACCTCATTCCTCTTGAGGTTCTCGATGAACTTCGACCCCTCAAGGGCGTTCTGCATCTTGTATCTCTTGAGCAGTTCATCCTCGAGATCGTCGATGTCTGCAAGGATCTGCGGATTCGTGGTCTTCTTTCTCAACTCTTCTAGCTCCATGACGTAATCTCGCTCTGAAACTGAACCCAGTTCCAGCTTGAGTGAAAGTATCTGGATCATAATCTGAAGATCTGGAACATCATTATTGTAGGCAATGGTGAAGAGCTGGGACATGTATTTCTTGATCTCCGTGAGGGTATCAGGAGACTCAGTTAATGAGTATTCAAGGATCAATACCCGGATAGCAAGGATCGTTGACTCAATCGAGGCGAAGACATCGGTACCTGCTAAGACTCGGTTTTTGTCCAAGTATTTGAGAGCGAGTATCTTCTTGAATGACCTCTTCTCATTGAACTGAATAAGTGCTTTTGTGAGATTTTTGTACATCTCAACCCGCTTGTTTCCAGCAGCGTTGATCGTGTCCACGAGATCAATCATATCTTTCGAGATCTGCCCCTCCTCAAATTGTTGACGGACATCCAAGTACGTGGCGATTGCCAAAGGTGTCATGAATCCTCCCTTCTTGCTGATAAGATGGGCGAGTTCTAACTGGATCTTTGCATCCTCGATCCTCTCTTTCTTGAAATTTCCCATGGCCATGTGGATCAGAACCTCAGCCCTCAGTTCAGGAAATTCAACCAATTGTTTGTCAGCAAGTTCGAAATGTTTGAGAGAGGAGTCATCTTCCCCTTTGATCCTGCTTATCAAGCCAAGCTTCATGTGTACTATCCCGTGGTTGTAGCGGTCGTCTTCGGGGGAGATCTTCTGGAGAATCTCGGTGAATGTCTCCTCTGCCTCATCGATGTGCCCCTGCTCGAATCGTAGGCTTGCGATGTTCCCAAGGGTGATCATCTCTGCTCTCTTCGAATTGATCTTTCGTGCAAGTATGAGGTTCTCATTGAGGATAAGGTATGTCTGCTGGAAGAGACCGTTCTCCCTGTACATTATCGCCATCCGGTTTCTGAGGTAGAAGACATCATGGAGGTACCCCAGATCCGTGTATAGATTGATTGAGGTATTGTACGAGGAGACTGCCTTGTTGTAGTCCGCCATGATGTAGTACTCGAAATCCCCATAGGTATGGTACATCTCTGCTCTTACGATCTCTCGTATATCGCAATCGCAGGTCTTTGCGATCTCTATCTCACGGAGAATTTCTTCTTTGTCCGACTTACTGATCTCCCTGAGTATGCAATTTACCCTAATGAGGTGTGCATTAGCTATGTGGGTAATGCCCCGATCCTTGGTTCTGGTGATAATTCCATTAAGGTACTCCCTAAGCTCGTGGATCTTCCCTGCTCGACTGAGCATCTCAACCCTCGCTCGTATAATGAGGTGCAATGGTCTGATTTGGGCATTCTCGATCATCTGGTCCAACTTCTCGTACTCTCCTTTTTCAAGAAGTTCCCAGACTTTCTTGTTCATGGTGGACTCATGTAAAGCTAAGGCACTTGGGTATAAATAGATTGGTCTTTGGTCTACAAGTCCAAGAAAATTCAGGTGAGACCCGAGGATGTTCAACTGATGATCTTGCGACCGAGAAGCCACTCTCTAGATCGCCCCATGATGACCAGTCTGTCTCGTTTAGCTCTCAAGCTCTGGAGGGTTTCTGCACCCATGAGGAACATGACCCGCTTTATGTCCAAGATGTATCTATGCAGGTATTTTTCTGCTCTTTCCTCCCCACCATCAATAAGGGCCTGAAGGACAGGTCTTGCTATACCGACGAGTGAAGAACCCATGACGAGAGCCTTACCCGCTGCAAGTCCAGAGTACATCCCACCAGTAGAGATCACAGGGATGTCAACTTTAGAGGTCGCCTCGTAGGTGGCCAGAGCGGTGTTTATCCCCCAGCTCAGGACTGGGTCATCGAGGGAGAGTGCGTCCTCCTTCTCATTCCTCAGCAGCTCAATCTTGGGCCACGAGGTTCCCCCTGCTCCCCCGACATCTATGGCCGAAGCTCCGAGTTCTTGGAACTTTACAGCCTCTTCCCAAGCGATCCCATTTCCGACCTCCTTGGCTATAACCGGGACTTTCGAGTGCTTTGTAATCTTCTTGAAATTGCTCCATGCTCCCCTCCAGTCAAGATCACCCTCTGGTTGGCAGAGTTCCTGGAACGGGTTGACATGGATGGCCATGGCATCAGCATTTACCCCCTCTACTGCCTCGTCGAATTGTGATAATCCGAAGTCCAAGGAGAACTGAACGAGACCAAGATTTCCAATGAGGTAGACATCTGGAACCTCCTCCTTGACATTGAAGGTTGCCAGTGTGTCCTTGTTCGTAATCATGGCTCTCTGGGACCCGACACCCATGGGTATTCCCAATTTGGCACAGACGCGAGCTAGGGACTTGTTGATCTTCTCAGCCCTTGGGTATCCACCAGTCATCCCAGCAATAAGTACTGGAGCGTCAAATGTTTTGCCCAAGAATTCCGTTCTGAGTGAGATCTCATTGAAATCCAGATCGGGTACCGAGGTGGGAACTATCTCAAAATCCTCGAACCCGTTGGTGACTCCCTTCACCCTGACATTCTCGTTCAGTGCAATGTTCACATGCTCCTCTTTTCTACTCTTGATCTGGGATGAGTTTGACACTGAATCGATACAGGACGCTTCTTTCTTAAATGTCTTGTTTCCTTATCTAATTTTCCTAACTCTGAGCAAATCATTATATTGTATTCCGTGATAGTCCCTTCTGATGGGAATAAGTTTCCACCTTTCTATGAACAAATTCTTCCTGTTCGACATGAAGTATCCCAAATCCAACAGCCAAGGAGTAGTCTATGCGAAACCGCTGAAGGGTGATGATTATACATTCCAAGCTTATCGCCCTGTCCCCATTCCAATTCTTAACAGATTCCTCTATGAACCATGGCGGTTGATCTCGTTTAAATCTAGAACTGGTAAAAAACTCAGAAAGTCTAATATCAGTTGGCAGTTCTCTGAATTTAAGAGGAAATACTTTGTTCCTACTGAAGACTCAATTTTTGATCTTGTCTCCAGATATCCTGAAGACGATCAAGTGGTTGAGATTCGCTTAAGTGTCTAAGTGCCACTGTTGCATCTTGATTAATCCTCCTAATATAAAACTGCTGCATACCTCTGGATGTAGGGTGGTCGTGGTTCCATTCTTTCGTTATAGGTGCTTATTGAATAGTCTCAAATTCCTCAAGAATTTGGATGATGCTGGTCTATCTACCAAGTCTAACATTTACTTATTGCTGGTGCATGGTGTGGTGTATTGATGTATGTGTTGCATTGGTGTATGATGTATTTAGAATGGTGTATTATTTGTTAGGTGTTGGTGTATGTCTTGGTGTATGGTGTATGTTTGTGCATCAGTTGCGATATTCTTTCCTTATGTGCCTTTTTCGGTGCTTGAAAAGGATGTCCTTTTCTTTCACTTATTGTCGAGTGTGGGGTATGGTGTATGTAAAGTGGTGTATGTGGTGTATTTATGTTGTGTATGGCCTCTTACAAGGATCTTTTATTTGGTGTATCGTGCGGTGTAGTTGATACATCTGTTTTTCTTAGGGGTGGTGTATGTGGTGTATAAGTTGATGTATCTGTGCATCATGTGATATTTTTTTTTGATTCACTTCAAAGGTCGTCCGTCCGTCCTTATATCGTATCGATGTCATATCATAATTATGGTTAAGAA
>JALWRB010000047.1 GCA_027077875.1 Candidatus Heimdallarchaeota archaeon | reverse complement strand
AGGAACCAGGTGTGATAGCTGATCGATACAAGCAGGAACTCCCGTTGCTCCAAGGGAAGGGAATGTTGAAGGGACAGCACAACAAGCAGGAGAGGGAGGCTAAGGAACTGGCCCAAAGGAGAAAGGAAATGCTAAAGGAGCGGGAGAGGAGAAGGGGGTAATTATTCTACAAACTCCATCTGTATTTTCCAGACAGAGAGGAGGATATCCTCGACGTCACTATAGTCACTATTTCTCAAGCTATTGTACAATCGACTTCTCGGATCAAATAACCTTGATACGATATCCCGAACCATACGCATGGAGGTTCTCCCCGCTTTGGAGTATTGGTACACATCATTCCTGTACACGGGAAGGTCGATAACCCAGTTGATGGAGTCTTCCCTGTAAAACTGGATACAATTCTCCATGCCCGGGATTTGAAAACCGATGTAATTGTCCCTTTCCTCCTGCAAGGTCTGTTGGCTGTCTAACAGCCCCAGTGCCTGATCGACCGTTACAGGTTCGTCCTTGAGCTCTGTGTCGTGGGAGAAACCATATAGAAGTAGTTTCACAATACTGGTTGCTCCCACTATCTTATTACTCTATCCTCCTACCACCCGTGGAAATGAAAATACAATTATACTTCATGTTGCTCAGGGATTTAGTGGATATCGGTCTAGACATCATCCCCGGAACAGAGAGCTCGATCAAACAGTTCATAGAACTCTCTCGGAAATGGGTAGATGAGATGGACATGAATGATCTGGATTTCGAAATCCATGAGATCAAGAGAAGGATGAACTTTGTAGATCACTGTATAATCACCTCAGGAAAGAACATTATTGGGGTCGTAAAGATGACATATTCGTCCTTCTTCTCTCTTGGTATCGACAAGAGTGCAGACCACGACACACAGAGGGAGGTGTTCAGACTGATCCTCAAAGACATCTTTTACCTAAGACCCGCGGAGATCAGAACTACCCTATCGAGCAGATTCAAACCTCTATTTGATGAGGCGGGGTTCCGATACCAATTCGGCCGCGAGAAGATGGTTTTGACTTTGGACGAGGCTACGGCCCTGTCCGAGGTCGACAGTGAAGAGTTGTGGTTCCTTGAATGGAAGTATTTCGATGCGGTGGTTGAGATGTACATCGACTCATACAGAGGGACCATTGATGAAAAAATCGGGATGTTCGGGGAGGACATAGCGGAGTCCGCAATACGGCAGGTGAGCGAGGGTGAGTTTGGTAAGGTCGTCAAGGAGTTGTCTGTCTTTTACAAGGACGGAGACAGGTTAACTTCCGGGATAATCACCTCGGTTAATGAGAATCAACTATTCGTGGTCATCATAGGGACAAGACGGTCAGAACAGGGAAAGGGGATCGGGAGGAAGCTCCTGACCTACGTCATTACCCAAGGACGGAAAATGGGGTACAAGACGCTCAGCCTCTGGGTAACCACGGAGAACATCTCGGCTAAAGGACTGTACACCTCCATGAACTTCAAGTCGGTGGTCAGCGTTGTCTCGGGAACGCTCACTCTTCAAGACTATGAATCCTGAGACCTGATTTGTAGACCTCCAGAACCTTGGCTGTCAACAACTTACGCGGATCCTCCAAGACATCTTCAGAGAGCACTATGAAATCCGCGTCCATCCCGATCTCCAAGGCACCACTCCTTCCATCTGTCATCGAAGCGTAGGCTCCCCTCGTGGTGAAGAGTTCTAGAGCTTCTTTAAATTTCAATGATTCCTCGGGTCTCCACGGGGTATCTTCCTCGTTCTTCCGCCGATAGATAGCTTGGTACATCCCAAGTAGAGGGTTCGGGCTCTCGATGGGAGCATCCGAACCTCCTGCAACCAAGATTCCATTGTCGATAAGAGTCTTCCAAGCGTAAGCATATTTCACCCTTTCTCCCAATCTGGCATCTGCGAAAGTCTTGTCGGTTCCCAAGAAAACAGGTTGGATGTTGGCGATAATGTCTGAGTTAGACAGCTCTTCGATAGCGGATGCTGACAGGACCTGAGCATGTGTGAGGACAGGTCTCACCGATGGATGCTTCTTGAATGCTCGAATAACCTGTTCTGCTGCTCTATCCCCGATGGCATGGATTTCGATTCTCCACCCCTTCTGCGCAAGATCGGACACAAGCCCTTCAAGCTCTTCATCTGAGTAGATTAGCACACCAGTATCTGTTCCGTCGCTGTATGACTCATTCAATGCAGCGGTCGAGGCACCGAGCGATCCGTCTGCGAAAAGCTTGACCCGGGAGGCAACGACATTTCCGTGGACAGCCCCGGGCTCAGGGACAGAACCGTTCAATACCTCCTTGACAGGGAATGTCAGGTGGACAGATATGGGGAGTTTCCCCTCGTCGTCAAGCTGGCAGTAAGCCTCCCAAGCTATAGGATCATTTGTCTGAACCGAGGTGATACCGACCTTCAAGCACTCCTCTATCCCTCTCTGAATGATCCGCATTCTCTCTTCCACACTACTAGCGGACTGAATGTGCTCGGTCACCATCGACAGGGCCTTTTCCCTCAGTATTCCTGTTGGGACTCCGTTCTCAAAGTCTATGACACCACCCTCTGGACTGGTACTTGACGAGTCAATCCCAAGAATATCCAAGCCCTTGGAGTTCACCAGACCGATATGGTGACAAGCCCTAAAAAGCACTACTGGGCGATCGGAGATTACCTCGTCAATATCATCCTTGCAGGGGTAACGACCATCCACCATCATGTCTTGGTTCCAACCATATCCAACTATCCAGTCGGACTTGGAAGTCTGGGAGTACTCTTGTAGCCTTTTCTTTAGCTCGGCTATTGAGTCAGATCCGACTAAGTTTAATCTTTGAGCCGCCCGTCCGAGAGAGAAGATATGGATATGAGAATCGTGAAACCCGGGAAGTACAACCTTACCCCCAAGATCGATTCCAGATCCAGGGGGGACGCCTGTTCCAAGGTTTGATATTTTTCCACCGCTAACTTCCATCCATGTGTAATGTCTGTTGGGGCTAAGAATCTTACCGTTGTAGAAAATTACCACAGGCTCCAATCGGGAGGCGGGAATAAATATCCACGGATAGCACCGAAGTTTGTTCATCCGGGCTCTGCCTAGCCCCATGTATCATCGGGGTATTCTCTCTGATTATATTATGAAGGTACCATGAGGTGTTGATGAGTTTCAATTTGGTCGATCTCCAGGATGAAGTCATAAACACCGGAAGAGACCTCTTGACCGGCTCGCCCTCAGACATCACAACGCAGAAAAACCACGCTCAGATCATCAAAGACATGTACTGGCAGGTCAGAACTAAGAGGAGATTGAACAAGCAGATCCTCTCGGCATTGAACTTTGATAACACATTTGTCAAGGAAGCAGCGCTGGAAATCATAAGTGAGTTCCCCGAGAAGAAGGCGAGAGACGCGTTATTTATCGCTTTGGAGGATGAGACTGACCCCCGCCTTAGGCAGAAGATTGTTCACCTCATAGACCGGATAGAGTCGAAACTGGATAAGAAGAATTACAGGAGTATCAATCCTGAGGTCTCAATTACCTCTGCTCTTCGGATGGTCAGAGCCACTAATCGTCATTAGATCGCTGAGGCCCTCTCCACCGGTGCTGCTTGTTGTTTATACTCAGGATAGTTTTGCACAGCGGGCAGGAGTAGATGATTGCAGATCTGATATGTGTATACCTTATCTTGTCTGCATGGAAGTTCCTCCTGCAATGAGGGCATGAGATATTCTTGTACTTCTGGTATCTGTTCCTGTCACGAGATACATGACGCTTCGACTCGACAACTTCCTCATCTTCTTCTTCCTCATCTATATCTTCTTCAACATAGTCATCTTCTATCTCGACTATCTCAGAGATGATGTCCTCACCAGTTTCCTCCGAATAATCGTCCTCCAGTTCCAGCTCTTCAGAGCCAAATTCTTCAGAATCATAATCGTCTTTCATATATCCACCTCTATAACGGAGTGACTACTCGACGAGTTTTTTGTAAGAATTTAAAGCTACCATGTCAAATTGTTCATTCTTGGTCAATAAAATCAGATATTTTACACGGGTTCCACTTACTCAACAAATGGTATCCGAGTGATTAAAAAGGTGAGAAATCAAGTAGTACTGTTGATCGATCTAGGTTCCATTGATGTGTTTGTCGAGATCACCGAGAGTGCAAACAAGGAATTGAAAAGGCAGATAAATTTGACCAAAGAAGAGGGTCTGGGCGTACGAATATACGTGATCTTGGATCGTTTCTCGGGTTTCGCCTTTGACCTCGAACTCTCGAAACCTGAGGAAAACGACTACCAAGCAGTTGTGGACGGAATTCCCATCCTTGTGAACAAAGCATTTGTGGATTATGTCAAAGGCATGAAGATCGACTATGACAAGGAGAAACACGAATTCTCCCTCAAAAATGAGAAACCACAGTACAACTGTGTACCAGGCTCAAAATATGAGTGCCCATCGTGTAACCTTTACGAAGATAGGATAGAAGATCCAGACTACAATCCTTCACTCTCAACAGAGTCCTGAGAGAAACCTTTGATTGTCTGAGAGTGCATATACAAGGTATAAAGAGTTAGAGCAGCTACTGCTATCCCTGGAACAAAGCCTCCGATAATGCTCAGTATGAGAAGGACAGCATTGATACCACCGACGATAATCCTCCCTGTATTGTCGAATTTGCTGACCTTACGAGTCCCGTAGACTAGTAATACGCTCGATCCCATTGTGAAAACAGCGATGGACGGGGAGAAGAGAAGTAAGATAATACCGGTGATGAAACCGAGCACAGCAGAGATGTAGTTGATGATCACAATCCCTGAGTGTAATGAATTGGTTATGCTTTTCGAAGGTGGTCCTATGTATGGTTCACTATATGGTAGGTTTGGGGAAGGATACATTGTTGGATCACGGGGTTCACCGTGATATTGCCCAGAGTTATACTGTTGGGGATCATTCCATACACCTGGCTGCCCTCTACTATCCCACCCTGAATTCTGGTACCCTTCATTCTGTGAAGTGCTCATCCATGTGTTTGGTTCAGGAGTAGTAGGACGAGTGCCCTCATTGGCAGCAAATGACGGTTGTGGTGAATACACATCAGCAGCAGGGGGCTTATGAGGAAATTCATTGGACGGCGATACCTGAGAACCATCGTCTGCCAACTGTCCCTTAGGTTCGGGAGAGACGTTTCTCTCGAACTTATATCCACACACATTGCAGAAGTTGGCATTATCCTCGTTCTTGGATCCACACATCTCACAGTAAATGCTCATTACTGAATTTACACCACACGAATATAAAATCTCATTCTTTCCTACCCCTTTCATTGCAAAGTATCTTAGGATACAAGCAAACATCAGTTATTAGACCAATATGTAATACGATCGTCTTCACTGATATCGTACTACCACCTCCAGCTTATCCTTCTGAGCACCTTCGTGGCATGAACTATGCATTAATACAATACCTAATCAGGAATGCTTGCCTCCCCTTCGCTTTCGAGCATCCGAAACGTATCCTCAATTCCCGATGACAGTTAGGACGGAACAGGAGACACCATATTGGAATGAAGAGAGAACCACCTTATAAAGGGTTGCAGGGAAATGTTGGCTCAAACCATCAGACACCACGAAAACGTGACCTTGTCAAGGACCCTAGATTCATGAACAAAATCCCAACTTTCTTATGCCATTCATCTGTGCTGAAGATGATGAAAAAGACTGATGTCTTCGAACCAGTCAATCCCAGAGTTAACTATCCTGAGCTTGAGGAGAGGATCCTCAAGATGTGGAAAGATCAGGACATCTACTGGAAGATCCAGAATAAGAGAGCAGAGGGAGAGCAGAGGTTTACTTGGTTGGAAGGACCACCGACAGCCAATGGACTGCCACATGCAGGTCATGCGCTAACCCGTACCCTCAAAGATATTATGCTTCGGTACCAGACGATGAAGGGCAAGTGGGTACGCCCGAGAATAGGAGGATGGGACACTCACGGACTCCCGGTTGAGATCGAGGTTGAGAAGCAACTGGGTTTTAAGGACAAGAACGACATCATAGAATACGGTATCGCCGAGTTCAACCAGCTGTGCAGAGAGAGTGTACTGAAGTACGAGAAGGAATGGGTCGAGATGTCCGAAAGGATTGGTTTCTGGCTCGACCTCGAACACCCATATATCACCATGTCGGACAATTACATTGAGAGTGTGTGGTGGTCTCTGAAGACCCTGTACCAGAAGGGATTCCTCTACAAGGGACTGAGGGTTGCACCCCTCTGCACGAGATGTGGAACTACCCTATCAAGCCATGAACTCGCCCAAGGATACAAAGAGGTCACCGACCCCGCTATCATGGTGAAGTTCAATGCTGTGGACGAGGATTTCAAGTACCTTGCGTGGACAACCACCCCTTGGACTCTGATATCCAATGTGATGCTCTCGGTGAATCCCGATGTAGAATACGGGGTTGTTGAACATGAAGGTGACAAGCTGCTGGTCGCTATCCCACTGATCGAGAAAATTTTCGGTGAGCAAAAGGAAGTTCTCCGCAAGTTCAAGGGCAAGGACCTAGAGTACAAAAAGTATGAACCGCTCTTCCCATTCTTCAAGGACATAGACGGAGAGAACGCATTCATCGTTACAGTAGCGGACTATGTCACCACGGAAGACGGTACGGGCATCGTGCACTCAGCACCTGCGTTCGGTGCAGATGATGCTGCCACCGGTAGACGGTACAATGCACCCATCGTCAACCCAGTCCGTCAAGATGGTAAGTTCTCCGAGAAGGTACCGCCATTGAAAGATATGTGGGTCAAGGATGCAGACAAGAAGATCATCAAGATGCTGAAGGAGGAAGGAAAGCTCTTCAGACGTGACAACTATATCCACAATTACCCACACTGCTGGAGGTGCGACACCCCACTCCTGTACTACGGTACTGAATCTTGGTTCATCAGCATGGAGAAACTCCACGACAACCTCATGAGGAATAATCAGAAGATAAAGTGGCAACCAGAGTACCTGAAGGACGGAAGATTCGGGAATTTCCTCGATAACGTTATCGACTGGAACCTGTCAAGATCGAGGTTCTGGGGGACACCCCTCCCAGTCTGGATTTGTGATGATTGTGGAGATCAACAGATCCTCGGGAGCAAGGCAGATATCGTGGAGAAGATCGGCGAACTACCCGAGGACTTCGAGCTCCACAGACCATGGGTTGATGAGATCACGTGGAAGTGCGAGAAATGCAACAAGGGGAAGATGGTCAGGGAACCATATGTTATCGATGTATGGTACGACTCGGGATGTGCTCCCTTTGCCCAGTACCATTATCCGTTCGAGAATGTCAAGGACTTCGAGAACGACTTCCCATTCACATGGATCACTGAGGCTATTGACCAGACGAGAGGATGGTTCTACACCTTACTCGCAGTCTCGACAGCACTGTTCGACAAGCCATCGTACTACTCAGTTCTGTGCATGAATCACATTCTTGACGAAAATGGCAGGAAGATGTCCAAGAGCAAAGGGAATACGATCAAGACGAGGGATCTCTTCACCAAGGTCGGTGCGGATGCAACGAGGTGGTACCTCTCCTCATCGCAGGCATGGATGCAGACAAGGTTTGGGATTAAGATTGTCGAAGAGGCGCAGAAGAAGATGATGAATACCCTTTGGAATGTCTACTCCTTCTTCGTCACCAACGCCAACGTAGACATGTACTACCCCGACAAGAGATCAAAGGTGTCTGATCGACCCGAGATTGACCGCTGGATCATCTCCAGATTGCAGAAGATCATCCAGAAAACCGATGAGGCAATCGACTCAATGAATTATCACCACGCAGTCAGAGCCATCGATTACTTCATCATCGAGGAGCTCTCAAACTGGCACGTAAGAAGATCAAGAAGAAGGTTTTATTCCAAGGATTTGACCGAGGACAAGAAGCATGGGTACGATACCCTGTTTGAGGTGCTTACCACATTAGCTAAGGTGATGGCACCATTCGTCCCGTTCCTCACCGAGGAACTGTACCAGAATCTCGTGATCAAGCAGGGAGATACCGAAATCCCTTCGGTCCATGCAGAGCTCTTCCCCTCTGCCGATACAGCCCTCATCGACGAAAAGTTGGAGAAGAAGATGGAGATCGCACTAAATATCGCAGCTGCGGGTAGGGCGGCTAGGGCAAAGGCCAACATCAAGATGAGGCAACCGCTCCCAGAGCTCATCGCCATCGTGGCAGAAGAAAATACGGGTATCGAGGAGCTCACTGATGTTTTGGCCCAGGAGATCAACGTGAAGTCCCTAAAGATCCTCCCTGCCGAGAAGACTCTGGCAGAGTACAAGGTACTCCCGAACCTGAAGGTACTTGCGCCAAAGGTCAAGGGTGAGATCAGGGTCATTAAGGATTACCTGCAGAATCTCTCCAAGAAGGAAGCGAGGAATATTGTCACCCGAATGAACAAGGCGAAGAGTGCACAAATCGAGATCAACGGAAAGATCTGGGAGTTCACCGACGAGGAGATCCTTGTCAGCCTTGAATCACCCGATGGTTATCAGATGGGTCAGTCGGGTAGAATCGATGTCTTCCTCAACACGGAGATCACCCCCGAACTCCGTGAGGAAGGTTTAGCCAGAGAACTTATCCGCAGGATACAGGAGATGAGAAGACAGGCTGAATTAGACTATGTCGATCGAATTCGTGTTAAGGTAGTTACTGAGGAGAAAAGGTTCAAGGACGTTCTGAAGAAATTCGGAGAATATGTCGCCACCGAGGTCCAAGCAGATACTCTGAAGGGTCGATTCACG
>JALWRB010000046.1 GCA_027077875.1 Candidatus Heimdallarchaeota archaeon | reverse complement strand
AGCGATGACCACGTCGTCCACCGAGCCCTTGAGAACCGCGTACCCGTAGTTGAGCAGAGCGTTGACGTCATTCTCAGCGGGTCTTCTGCTCCTCTTGACGAACTCCCAGTTGTACGCTGAGCAGAACTCGTCGAAAGCTGCGAAGTAGAGTTGCGAGAAATCAGCCTCGTCCGAGAACAGGAAGGTCCCCCGTGGAAGTCCGTCACGACTGCCTCTTAGCCCCTGCCTTGGAGAAGGCCCTTGAGAAGCTGATGGGAGGTCATAACCTTCACCGGGTAGAAGACCTCCCGTGAAAGAGTTGCCAATTGCCTTACCGCTGTGCATCTTCCTCACCTCACCCTTGAAGAACAGCTTCCTTCACCTGTGTGCAACATGCTCAAGTATGTTCATCCCTCTAAAGCACCGCTTATACCTCAAGTAATTAGCACACTAGTCCTTTACACCACAGAACAGCCAATTTTATTACTTCGAACCTGATCCAAATCGAAGGTATCTCGTCACTTCAATCTACGCCAATTCAGTTAATACCCGTCAGTTCAACTATTGCCAATTCGATCACCATCTTGTCAATTCCGGAACGCTTGATCGAACCGCTCGGTACCCCTCAGACGACCTTAACAATCCTGTCCGAGTGCAGCACCTTCGGCAGGTAGAACCTCCCCAGACCCGCAGTGCGACCTCGTCCCACACCAGTGATGAAGCCCAGCTTCACGAGGTTGCTGAAGACGCCGTGGGTCTCGTCGTCGTCCGAGTCGTAGCGCACCGACCCGACCCACCCCGTGTGACGCATACCCTTGGCGGCGTTCGCGGAGAGCACCCTGCCCTCGGCGAAGACCACGTGCACCCTGTTGGCGTACTTCTCGAGGATCGACTCCGCGTCCAGCTTCGCCCCGGGAAACCACGCATTCCAGATGCTCGTGAGGTTCTTCATCAGGTACCTCACCTCGGGCCACACCCAGTACGTGGGACCGGCAGAGAATGACAATGGCGTGACGAACCTCACCGTGAACGGCTTGGGGATCTCCTTCGACAGGATACCCTCAACCTCGGCCTCCCTGATCTGCAGAGGCTCCATCGTCACGTTGGTCTTGTCCGCCGCCCACGGCTGCTCGAAGGTCTCGGGCAGCACCTCTTGGAGCTTCTCCGAGGCGGTGGCGACGTCGAAGTACAGTATGTCACCCGCACGAACCGTGCTGTCCCTCTTGCGCCGGCGCTCTATCCCCAGCTGCTTGTCCATCACCGAGAGCGTGTCCCCCGGCGAGACGTAGGTGCGGAACCCGCTGAGCGCATAGGTCTGTACCCCAGACTGGTCGTGAATCTCCTGTGCAATGTGCTTGTCGTAGTTCTTGAGTGCTGCGAAGAGCATACCCCTCGCCATCCCCCCGGAGTATCGCGGTAACGTACCGGAGGATGTCGCCCTGAAGAACAACCTGTTCAACCTGACATCCATTACGTCGGAATAGACCCCCGGGATATCAACCTTTCGCACAGCGGATGGATCGGGGTCGGACTACCCACGAGATCATCGAGACCTGAGATTCTCAAACCTCAGGAAAAGACGCAGATCATCCTACCAGAGAAGAATCGGTATGCAGGGATCCAGAGAAGATTCGGTCTGCAGGGATCCAGAGAATATTCGGTCAGTAGGGATCCAGAGAGTGTTTCGGTTGGTGAATACTCTAGAGAAGACGTAGATCATCCAGCCATAGAGCCTTCGGTATCCTCCACGGGAGAACCGTCCAGAGAATACCTAGTCATAAATGATCCAGCTGGATGGTTCGTAGTAAGCAGGGGTCATTCATTATCTCCCTAATATGGCATATTATATCGAAGTCTGGTTCAATGGATAGAGGACGTCGCTGTCGAGTCATGCCTGAGATGGGTCCGCAGGGAAGAACGAGTTGCGGCAGCAGAACCCGACACTCCCACCTCAATCGGTTACCCCCACGGACTATTCACCCGTAGAATCCGTAGAAGATAAGGATTTCTGATATCCAAGGACGAAGTGGTATGAACGAGTTACACCGTGAAAGCTAGTGATCAGCATCAACTAGACCATCTGCACGATCTCGTCAAGATATTTCCCCTTGACACCAAGGATCTCACATGCCTCTGCATCGGATATTTTGTCACTGGATCTCGCATCGACGATATATCTCGCGAATCTCCTCCCTTTCATTGAGAGTG
>JALWRB010000045.1 GCA_027077875.1 Candidatus Heimdallarchaeota archaeon | reverse complement strand
ACCATAGCCATTGTGGGAGCAACATCCCTTCGAGGAGTCACTTACCATCATATTCCTCTACTCCGTGACGGAGACCCTTGAGGCCTACACCAAGAAGAGGACACGAACGTCTATCCGGTCACTCATGAATCTGGTGCCAAAGACGGCCGTCAAGCTAGTGGATGGGGTAGAGCAAGTAATCAAGGTGGAGGAGATCCAGATGGGGGACAGGCTCTTGGTCAAACCCGGCGACAACATCGCGGTTGACGGGCGAATCGTGGAGGGGACTGGGCTAATTGACGAGGCCTCGATCACCGGGGAGTCAGTGCCAGTCACCAAGATTGTGGATGATAAGGTCATCTGGACCAGATGGATGGATTCAGACCAGATACTTTCTCTCAAACTCCAAGGGTCTCGGTATCTGGAGTCACTTTACGTAAACAGTGCAATGGGCCAGTCTCATTCTACGGGGTAAGCTGATCAGAGAATATTGGTTGCACAGTTAGGGTATGCTTCGGTCATCTCGAACTTGAGGTCTTGGTTCACTTTGTACCCACTGTCCCTACACACTAATATACTTCAGTTACTACAAGAAATTAATGGTTCTCGGGTTAGTGTACGGGAAGAGCGCGAAGGACATATTGGGTACGGTCGGTCCCGGTCTCATCGGTGGCACTCTGTTCTATATCATCCTCACGCTATCCTTTCCCGCATTCGACGATTTTATATTTGTCACAACAGTCTCCTTTGTCCTCTCTCTTCTACTGAACATCATTACTCCTGCATTCATGGAGATGTGCATTGTCACCAGTAGGGTACGAACGGACACCGTGAAGAAGCTCAAGGAATATTACCGCGGGAAATATAAGGGGTCTCAGGGTAATGCGGAATTCAAGAAATTCTTGAAACTTGTAGATGACAAGTTCAAGGAGAATACGGTAGCTGAATTGAGAAGGCTTAAGAAGACGATATCCCTCGCCAAGGAAGAAAAGAGTAGTGACAAGAATGATTTCGTGTCAAATGGGAAATACATTCCAATCACTTCCAAGGAGATTAAGATCCAGAACTACATCTCGGTCGTTATCATCCTTCTTCTAGTAGTCATTCTCCCTATAGCCCTTCACGAATGTTCCCTATTTACCCCCCTCAAGAAAACTACGGATTCCCCTGTCATCCCGTTGGACACATCAATATATGTTCCAATTTTCAATATTTCCTTAGCTGTGATTTCTCTACTTATTCTGGGGACATGGGTGGAGAGTAGAAAGCTTGCTGAACTGTACATCGACCACCTTGATTTCCTGTTGCTAAAGGATCAGGACTACTCTGAAAGGATACTCCATGACATCGAAGGTCTGAAGAATGAGAAGCGTAAGCTCGTGGAGAAGGTTGCTAACAGGGGATTAGGTATACTCGATAGTTTGATTAGCAAGAAAGAGCAGTTACTTGATGAGCAGGTAAGGAGGACCACTGCACAGAAACCCATCCTTCTAGAGATAAGTGACGTGATTTATTCTGACAACAAATACAACGCATCGCGGGACGAGTTACTTGGTCTATTAGGTGATGAGTTCCCGATAATTCGATCGAAGTCTGCTCTAGAAAATACAGAACATCTTCTCTGGATGGAGGAGATCAGTATGGGGGAGAGTGCAGTAAAGAAGGCTTTGGAGGATCTAATCTCTGGTCGACCAACCATTGTCGAGCAAATACTTCGAGACCCAAGGGTACATGCCATGGTCAGGATTATCGCTCTGTCCCTATACATTGACAGACAGTACACCCCAGCTGAGTTAGTTGTCCGTGACATAGTTACAACTACTTTCGAGAAAACATCCAACAAGCCCGCGCAGGAGTTATGTCTAGTCTGGGTGAGGGATCTGCCAAATGGGGAGAACCCTCAAACTGACTATTCCCCTCTTGTTTCCCATCTTGTGGGTGTAATGCGGACATTTCTCTCGGAAGATACTGTGGTTACCGATCTCTACAGCAAATTGTTTGTCAATACTCTGCTTGTGCGGTCGATAAAGAGCAAGAAAAATCTGAACCATCAGACCCTTACCTCCCTCTTCTACGCCTCCGTTGTTGATAGTAATGTTCCAAGTGGTGAGTACTTTCAAATAGGGAAGGAGATATCAGATGACGATAATCTTGATCTGGTAAGGGAATATATTGCCTCAATTAGTAATGAAGAAATGGGTAAAGAAGCTAATCC
>JALWRB010000044.1 GCA_027077875.1 Candidatus Heimdallarchaeota archaeon | reverse complement strand
CCTTCCGAGATGATAATAATCGTGAGACAACTGATTTACACCATTCTCTTGCTAATTTATGGAGTGGTGAACCGTAAGAGAAATGGGTACAGAGCAGGGAATTAAGAGAGAAACACACCTAATATGAATTTCCCACCAGTGTTATCAAAACCCCTAATTGTCAAGTATCTACCTGTCACTTTCCTACTAGATGAATATTGGTCTACCTTGCAGAGTCACTGGTTTTTCACGAATTGAAGGAGGACTTATTGCCATCACTATAGGTTTCAAAACATCCATCGAATATGTATCATGATACCCTCAGGGACACACATTAAGCACCCATATGAATCCTCTAAGTTACCTCAGAGTACCTACAGGGAATATCATTTCCTTACAAAGAAGTTCCTGATAACCTTGAAGATCTCACTGTAATTCAGTTCGAGGATACTGTCCGTCTCGGAGAGCTTGACGATCAGCTGGATGGTCAGAGCGGACCACATGACCTGCACTGCGATGGAAAGCACGCCAATCCATGTCACCGCTCCCGTGAGTGCTGACAAGTAGATCGCCATGATCACCCCCGACACGGGGACAGCAATGAGCAGTAGCTGGAGCCACAGGCTGAAGTCCTGTATGGGAACTGACAGTAGCACGAACATCATGCCAATGATCAGCATCGGGAGCATACTTGAGATCATGTTTGCCTCCCTCTCGTCCTTGGCCAGCAGTGACAGCAGGATGGACAGTGAGATGATGAGCACGGAGATCGAGGCGAGCGCTGCCACGAACCCGGTGTAGATCGTCCAGTCCACGGACAGAAGAGCTTCTCTGATGGTGGAAATCAACCCGTCGGACGACAGCTCAGTAACGGAGAAGAAGAACCACATTGATGCCGCTGCCGCTATGACATCGAGGACGAGGGTGATCAGCACGAGGGCGAGTCCGTAGTAGATCTTACCCAGCACGATGTCCTTCCTTCTCACCGGCTGGAGGAAGAGCACTTCGAGCGTCTTCTGCTCACGCTCGATGGTCACCGAGATCAGGATTAGGCTCAGGGGGGAGACGATCACGAAGAGAATGATGTACACGGGAACGATCACTACCAGTGCCTTGAAGTCCTCGCTCACCTCCCCTTCCTCTTTCTCCGGGACGATCAACTGTTCGTCGATTGGGTTGAAATTCACGTCCGGGTTCTGACTCTGCACCACAAGATCCTCGAAGGCGTTAGACAACAGCAGTACTTGGAAGGCCACCTGCTCGTATGACGACGAGTTCCCGTTGTAGGCGATGACCAAAGTTGACTGATTGCCGTCGAGGAGCAACGAGCTGAAGTTCGCAGGGAGGTACACAAGGACTTGGTAGTTTCCACCGTCGAGGATTGTGCGGTAGTCCCCTGTGATCTCTTCGACCTCGGTGCCGTTGATCGAGGAGAGCATCGTCTTGAAGCTGGCAGTCACATCCGAGGGGCTCTCGTCCAGAACTTGGATGACGACCGGTTCGAACGCGTCCTTGGGGACGGTCAGACCAGTGACGACTCCACCGATCAGGATGATCAGCGGCATCATGAAGAGGAGCCCGACCCTCCTCTTGGATTTAAAGAGCAACCTGAGCTCCTTCTTCATGACGATAAGAGATCCGTTTCTTGTCCTCTGCGCCTCCATCTTACTCCAGCTCCTTCAGCGACTTCTCGTCGATTCTCAGTATCTTGGCCACCACGTCCTCGAAGTCCTCGTCTCCCTCCCTGTAGGTCTCATAGATATTTTTGGGACTGTCTATCATGGAGATCTCGCCGTTGTTGATGATGGCTATCCGGTCGCACAGCTGGTACGCTTCCATCATGTTATGTGTAGCGAGGAAGACCGCTTTGTCCTTTCCCAACCTGCGTATTGTCTGCCGTACCTTGCGGGCCACCAGAACATCAAGCCCAGTTGTGGGCTCGTCTAGGAAGAGGATTCGGGGGTCACCGAGCAGTGTGCGCGCGAGCATCGCCCTCTGCTTCAGCCCTCCTGACAGTGTGCTCACGCGATCATCCAGCCTGTCCTCCAGCTCCATGACCGCTGCGACCTCACTGATTCTGTCCAGGAGTTGGGCGTCTTTCAGCCCCTGCATCTGCCCGATGAATGCCAAGTTCTCACGGATGGTGAATTCCTCGTACATTCCGGAGTCCTGGGGGAGCACGCCGATGACCGAGCGGACGAGCTCGGGGTCCTTGAC
>JALWRB010000043.1 GCA_027077875.1 Candidatus Heimdallarchaeota archaeon | reverse complement strand
AAGTATTCGGAAGCGACATCCAGCGGTATTTGAAGAATTGTAGCATATTTTTCTTAATTACAGCGAATGTAGGCTTAAATCTAAATACCCTGAAAGGAATTGCACAATTTTTAGGGAAATATAGACATGGTTTTTACAGCACGTTAGAATCACTATTCGTATTCCGCGACTCGATTATTCCTCGCGATTCGTATTGTATTTAAGTAATTCGTACCACTTTTGAAAGATAGAACTGCATATCGGACGGACTATGCATAAATTCATAAATTCATACATCACTTCTTTCGACGCGAAGACTTTATTTATTCTTCGATAATAATTTGTTATACTCAAAGAGAGTTCGGTGATAAACAAATGGTAAACAACGACAAACTCCCTGATAACGCAATCATACTACTCAGATTCCTCCACGACCATGGTAGAAAAACCCAGAAGGAGATCATCCAGACCCTCGGTCTTCCCATCAGGTCTGTGCGCTACTGCATCAGGCGCCTCCAGGAGCGGCAACTGATCGTTAAATATCCCAACCTTAGGGACATGCGATCGGTCTTCTACCAGCTCAACACTGACTTCGTCGCAGAGACGGAGGCCATCCTCGAGCGCGGTGAGGACATCGTCGCTTAGAGAAAATCAGTATCTAAAGGATAAATATAGATAATTTCAACTTATAACTTTCGTAATGCTTTAAAAGTTTTAGCAGATATTTGACATAACCTGAGGGTTAGAATTATGAACAAGAAAATATTCACATTTTTCGCCACATCACTGCTTATGGCAGGAATGATCGCTGGTATCAGTGCTCAGACCTTTAGCAGTGGTGAGACAGATGTCAAGATCGCGGTGGTCTTCTCCACTGGTGGTCTGGGAGACAAATCTTTCAACGACGCTGCAAACCTTGGTCTGCAGAATGCGATTACAAAGTACAATCTCTCCACTGATCAGTATGCTACAACCGAGCCTAAGGACGTTGCTGAGATCAACACAGCCATCGAGGGCTATGCAGCTGATGGGTCCTACGACCTTATCATTGCCATTGGGTTCTCCTCCGCAGGAGGTGTTGAAGAGTCAGCCAAGGCCCACCCAAATCAGAAGTTCATGATCGTTGACTCTGTTGTCGACCTTCCGAATGTCGCTTCTGTCGTCTTCAAGGAGCACGAGGGCAGCTTCCTTGCAGGAGCTATGGCAGCGATGGTCAGCGAGACAGGCAAGATTGCCTTCCTCGGTGGTCTCGATATTCCCCTGATCAACAAGTTCCTTGCTGGATACCAGCAGGGTGCTAAATACATCAACTCCGATATCATCGTAAGCTATGCATACGCACCAAACCCAGACAACCCTTGGAATGACGTTGATGGAGGAAAGACTGTAGCCAACCAGTTCATCTCCGACGGTGCGGATATCGTCTATGCCGCAGCTGGAGCAACTGGAGAGGGAGTGTTCAACGCAGTCGGTGAGGCAAGAGACAGTGGAAAGACCGTCTACGCAATCGGTGTCGACTCCAACCAGGACTACCTCCTCGAAGGTGGTATTCTTACTTCAATGGTCAAGAGAGTAGACGTTGCAGTTGAGACTCAGATCGACGCTATCGTAGATGGTACATGGGCAGCTGGTTTGACCTCTCTGGGACTGAAAGAGGATGGTGTAGGAATCACCGAGATGGAGTTCACACAGGATGAGGCAAACGCGATCTACGAGGGTTCAACCACAAGGATGCAGAAGATCGAGGAGATCAAAGCTGACATCATTGCTGGAACAATCGTCGTCTCTGAGGTCCCTGACACTGATGTCCAGGAGACAGAGGAGGCACCTGTTCCACTCTCAATCGCACCTGTTTTCCTCGGAATGATCGCTGTGATCTTTGTTGTACGCAGAAAGAAGCTCATCTAAATAATAAAATATTTGAATTCTTGATAGTTGTCATAGCCTATACTTCTCTAGATGGGGATACTGTCCCTTAGGATCTACAAGCTGAAGTGATTCTGTGACGCACGAAAGGTACTTCAGGGATGGGGGGAGCTTTAAATCGGATAGAGGGTTCGCACTTGCCTCCAGACGTAGCAGTTTACTATCTTTGAGATTAAGATCACCAGATAGGCTATTTCGTGCAATTGAGAGGAATTCAAGAGAGATTGGAAGATTGGGAAGTGATGAGATTTTATTGTTATCGAGTATAAGAACCTTTAATCGAGGTAACAGTTTTGCCAAGTCATCGGGAAGTTCTCTGATGGAATTATTTCTAAGGTTGAGGAATTCTACACTTTTTGGGAGATCTGGAAAGGCTTCTATAGAATTATCGGCAAATACAACCACCTTCAGTTTCTCAGATTTGGGAAGCTCTATACCCGAGATTGAATTAACCCTCAGATCGAGGGAGAGGAGGTGAGGGAGAGAAAGGGTGGGAACACCAGTAAGCTTATTGTACGATAGATCCAGTATTTCCAGTTTTTCCATAGAATCGGTGAATCCAACAGAGTTAATGCTACAACTATGCAGGACGAGTTGGGTCAGTTTCTCCAATTTCTTAATGTATGGTAGAATTGATTTACTGTCCTTGTTGTATATTCCAATCTCGGCTATATGTTTAAACTTGACAACGACTGTATCCAAGTTTTTCTCCAAATAAGTCTGTAGTTTGAAGGAAGTTCCAAGAGATGAGGCTATATCTCTGAGCACTCCATAGTCATGATCTGAAATTCTCATTCCGTCTAGGTAACCCACAGTATGCAAGGTTACCGGTATTATTTGGATATTGGCTTGGTTAGGGTCTACCTTTGCAAAGTATTATTACCAACAAGTGTAAATGATTATTCAATGCCATTACCTGGACAGTACTTCTGTAAGTCTTGCATGAAACCCATTGCATCACCCAGAAACGAAGGAAAATGTGATAGCTGCCTCTCCAAAGAGTACACAGCAATCAGAGGAGGCGTGTTCTGCGATCACTGTGGAAAAAACGGAGCTCGAGACCTCATCTACCTCAACAAAAAGACCAAGAAAAGGTACTGTGTGGACTGTAGAGCCACATTCTATAAAACTCTCATTATCAAGGGAATGGAGAATGAAGTTGCAAATAAAATCCTCATCGAAGACTTTGTGCTTCTGAATGATCCGATGAAGAAGAAGAAGAAAAAGATCTGACTACTTGAACGGATCGGGTAGATAGACAATATCCTTTCCACAAGCCTTACAACCACCTAGTTCACCACAGTAACCTTTCATCAGGGCGTGTGCAAGAATACCCTCACCCAACACGTTGTGTATACCTGAGAATGTATCACTCTGCCCAAGGCTTCTGAGCATACTCTTAGACCATCGTTGAACCTCAGGGCGGGCGTGAGTACATGTTCTCAACCCCATGAGGTTCAGGAACGAGAAGAGGTCCATAGTCTCGTACTGCATGAGCATCAATGAGTGCGGAAGAACATCTATTGCTTCTTGGGGTGGGACACCTTCTTTCACCAACTGGTGGTGAAGATCAACAGCATCCTTTGACATTCGGAGAAATTCATCGATGACATCTCCATCACTCCGACGGTTGAATAACTCTGGAACTGCGATAGCCGGGTTGTCAAGTGCGTGGTAGATCGGTTGAACTATTCGGTTATTCCGAGTGTGTCTCCAAGTGTCTATCGCTCCCGATAGATCCAGACGGCTCACAAATGAGAGGGTAGTCATCTCCAGCGGTGACTTCAATTCTTCAGACTTCTCCCTGAACAGGTTAAGTAGGTCATTTACCTCAAGATTAAACGGGTTGGACGATGAGATGAATATCGCATCGGATTGACTGGGAGAAAGTCTGGACTCCAACCTATGCTCCTTATAGATTCTCTCGAAGTACCTATTCTCAGGTAGGAGGAAGGAATGGTCCTTGTACCAGAGCATAGGTTCATCCATGATATCAGTACTACCGATCCTTTCTGCCATCTGAAGCACAAGGGTACTGTCCTCGGCAGTCTCCCGTTCATCGAGCAGATAACTCTTGAAGAAAATGGGATATTCCTGCTGTACACTGAAGTTCAACATGGAAGAGAAATTCCGCACACTCTCCGGAAGATATTCGATGTTCCGCCATCTGGAGTAGCCCTTGACAGTTCGGAGATCCCAGTTTCCTATGATTCGTGTCATCGTGGAGAGTGGGAGTATCTTGAAAGCATCTTGGACATACCTGTCGAAACCCTTGATCGATCCTTTGCGGGGATCTACTATTGACCGATACCACTCAAACCGCTCGTTGTACGAGGAACGGACATCGGGATGCCCATCAAGAAAGGGGTTAGATGCCACCTCCTTTAGAACAACACTTCTCCGAGTCTGTTGCTGGATCTTGTAGAACTTTCCCAACGTAATTGCATTAGAGACAAGAGATGAGACCTTTAGCTCGATATCTGTATTAGCAACGACCATTGCTCCCATGTGTTGTCTATTCCACGAGTGATTTCTGACTCCTTCAATAAATCTTCTCTGTCTCTCAGGCTCTAGCTTCATCTTCTCCCAATACACATCGGATGCGAAGCCTTCCTTGAGTGTGGAATTGATCTTTGAGGCCAACCAGAGATCGGGGTTCTCCACTCGTGATCGACCCCCAGTCGGATCTCTCAAATCGGGTAGATTGGCGTAGCTATGTACCTCCTGACGGGAATAGGTATACAACACAGACCTCACTGAGTTGGGACTTTATTTTGTGTATAGATCGTTCAGTGTCAAAATAATAACTATTTCAGATTGGTGTCAATCCACTCGAGAGGTACTCCTGAGACCGCATCGCGGGGAATAGTCTTTCTTTTCCGGCGTTCGTAACTCGTGAGGATGCTCATAATACCAACCAGACTCACTAGACCGATCAGCCAGTATATCCCGTTCCCAAGCCCACTGATTTTAGAATTGACTTCTTGGATCGCATTGAGCAACGTGGAGTACGCATCGAGGTACATAGCGGTGGCCTCGGTGAAGAATCCGTCCTGCCACAGAATAGTTGCATTTATCCTGATCAACTCTGCCTTGTCCAGCTCATCGTGGGGGATGAAATCGTAGTTCTTCTTCTTGAGCTCCTCTCGGTAATCATTGAGAATACCGGTTACAGAGATATTCGCAATTACAGAGTACTTTCTCATTATCTGAAGTTTGTTAAAACTATTGAAGTTGATTATCCCATTCTTGTCGTCAAGATAAGACGACATCGGAGTCTCAATGAATAGAGATGGTCCCTCCACAGTGTAGTGGAGCCCCATAACTTGACCTATGGTTCGAAGCATCAGGTTCGTCAGAGATATGGTTGATCGGTTAAGTATGCTCATCTTGGCCCACGATGAGGTATCGAGTATACCCAGGCCCACAATCTCCTGATTGTATGGGTAATATTGCCCATTCCTCTCGTAGACTACTTGAATCTCCTCGTCAAAAGCCCACATCATGTTAAGGTAGAAATATCCAGTTGGCCATTCACGATAAAGTCCTATCTTGGTATTTCTAATAGTATTCTTCAGAAAGTCTGAAGCCGCATTCGTCACCACGAATAGCTTACTTCCGTTGACTTCTACAATATTATCGTAGATGTAGTTCTTAATTCCAGGAACAGAGTTAATATCTATGACAGCAGTTCTACTGGTCTTTTCCGATACAAAATCGAATAGGCTAAAGACCTTCGCGTGGTATGTCGGACTCACCGAGCTGATCACCTCACTAGCGTATGGTTTGGAGGTGTTGACAAGAACAACTTGCGCAGAGTGGATAGAGAACTCATTCAGTTTGGGAAGACCGTATGGATTCGAGTATGGTGATCCCATAATTGCCTGCTCCACGAGATTATTGATTGAGGATCGGAGGTAGTTCTTACGATCTGGTAGACCGAGATCCTGCCACCTCTTAAGATTCAAGTGAGTACCAGTCATTCCGGGTACGAATGCGGTTGGATCAAAGAATAAAGAATAATCACTTACGATACCAGCATTTCTGAAATCTGATCCTCCATCATTATAGATTAAGGAAGGATTGTTGTAGAACCAGTGAGTAATGTTGTTGGCTGCATCGTCAAGTGCTTGAAGGTTGAGGACGTGAATGGTATAAGTAGCGTCAGAATCTGAGAAGACCTCAAGGTACTGAGACGCTGCACTGTCGGGTATTCTAATCCCGGGTATATCCTCGGTAGTACCGTTTATGAAGTACCTCCCTGCCAATGATGAATTCTGCGAAGCATCTCTGAAAATCGACAGCAGGTCCTGATACTCACTCGTGCTTGCGTAGCTCACCCTGTAGTCAATATTGTTCACGATCGTCCAGAAGAATGCCCCCTTGTATGACGAGTAGGCCTTGGTGTAATATTGCCCTGGTTCCTCTTCCTCTGCAAAGTTGCTCTCTTGGACGAATGACTTGACATAGTCAATCCCCCCGACCTCATCAAAGTTGAATCCCCAGTACTTAATCTCGATTGAGGTCGAATGAGTTTTTCCATTTAGGGAGGCATTTACCGGACCTGTATCAAGTCCACGAGCAGTTTGCACAAACTGAGTGGAGAGGATGAGAACTATGAAGACCGACAGGATTTTTCTGTTCACACATGTAGCTCGCCCTATTTGATTAAAAAAGTTCAGCTAGTCTTAGGGTCATTAATCAATTCAGGCCATGAACTGGACGAGGATGGTGGAGAACATCACTAGGAGAAACATTCCCTGGTGCATCCCATAGTTTGAACTGGGAGATAGGGATAGGTTCGACCTCCTCAATATTGGTAATCAGGATGATATAGCTCCTTTCCGCATCCTTCTTGTTGAAGAATGTAAATCTGTATTTCTCAGGTACCAGAGGTTGAAGGAACTTGTCCTCAAAGATCGTGTCCCTCCTCGCCACACCCTTGCACTCGAACATGTGGGTTGCAACCCTATCCTCAATGTCAACAAAATACCCTAACTGTGGAGTGTACTTGAACTCCTTTACCTCTACCCCAATCCTCTGAGCGTAGAAGTTGAATAGAACGGCGGGTCTTTTCTCGAGGTGCAACAACAGGTCGTTGATTCCAAGCTGAACTGATCCAATCCGATACTCCTCTGGAATCTGTAACCTCACGAGTATTGCTGGTTGCTCACTCATCTAATTGGTTGTCGATCAGAAGTTTTTGAGAGCTTAGGTAGATCCATCCAATACTCGCCAGCTTAGAAAGGTTCCCACAGTAGCTAGATCACCCCAGTGCTTTGCCGTCTGTTTGACAATCTTCGGAGTGGGTAGTTTCTCCAATTCATACATGATCTTGATCCCTTTCTTCACACCTAGATCTGCTGAGGCAAGGACGTCCAGCTTCCCAAGATTAAAAATACAGAACATGTGTGCGGTCCATTCTCCTATTCCCCTAACACTTGTGAACTTCCTTCGTATCTGCTTTGTCGTCATGTCCTTGTAAACAGCAATATTGTTCATACCAGCCAATTCTCCGTCATAAAATGCCTTGGCAACGTTCTTTACATAATCACATTTTGACTTCGAAAGACCACACTCCCTCATCTGCTGGAGGTCAGAGTTCACAATATCCTTCAATTCCATCTGGCCAAAGATATTCTCGAATTTCTGCTCGATAGCTGAAGCGGCTCTTAGAGAGAGCTGTTGGTGGATAATTGTTTTGATTAGATAGGTGGCTGGATCCTTGAAGTTCGGGACTAATACCATCCTCTGTCGATATTTATCAAGGTATGTTGAGAGTTCTGGAGCCCGTTTCTCAAAATCGTCTAGAACCTCTTCGGTGAAAATATTCTTCAATAGCTATAATTCCACACTTGATTTAATATCTTTATTCTTAGAAAATCGGATAACTCTAGTTAATTCAAGGCCTCTTTGAGATCGTCAAATGGCGGGTAGTCAGTGGGAACGTCAGCAACCCACTTATATGCGATTTTCTTGTCTTTGACGAGGAATAGAGAACGTTTTGCAACTCCTTTAAACCCAACAAAATCATCATCTACTATTCCGAACTTGGAGATAAGCTCCTTGTTGAAATCTGAAAGAAGAGGATAATTAAGTTCATTCTGTTTCATGAAGACCCCCTGTGAGAATGGCAGATCAACTGAAATCCCAAAGAGTTGGGCCTTGAGTTCTGCGAAGTCCTTGAACTGATCTCGTAGATCACACGTTGAATTTGTACACACACCAGTGAATGCTCCAGGGAAGAAGTAAAGTACTGTTGTTCCATTGGAGTAAGCAGAGTTTAGATCGAATTGCCTCTCGGCTTCTCCATCTGGATTGGTTTTCCATATCACTGCCGCTGGTGCAGAATCTCCTATTTCTACCATATTTGTGCGTATACCCACCAAATAAAGAGCCTATGGTTTTATGCCCGTCAAAATGAACTATTGTGTATATCAATATGAATGGCGGAATTGTCGGTAACAAGATAATTTTAGGACTTCATCTTTTGAAAGCTCAGCATTATTCTTCCCATACCATTTTCCGTTTTTGTCATTGATACTTTGTAAATATGGATCAGATCTGTACCACTTACGAGGATGTATCTCCTACTCTGGTGAGCAATTCTTCGAATATTTAGCAGGTCAGAGATTGATCTTTAATCGTTGGATAGTTTCGTCTGTAGGTCGTCCATTCCCATCCCATCCTCTTGCAATGTAGTACTCCGATAGCATCTTCTCTAACTCTTCCTCAGTGATTGACTGATCCCCATCATCACCGTAGTGAATGCTCTCGTGCTTGAAACGGTATGGGAGGTCATCATCGCTCTTCGAGAGACCTTCACGAATGGCAAACAGTCTCATGAGATTTGTAGATCGAGCACCCACTTCTAACATGTCTTCAAAGCTTAAATCGTAGCCAGTTGCTGCATTCGTCAGCTCGAGGAGATAATCGATATTCTGCTTGGAACCTGTGGCAACAACATCAAAACTGCAAATCACAAGACTGTTGGTGAA
>JALWRB010000042.1 GCA_027077875.1 Candidatus Heimdallarchaeota archaeon | reverse complement strand
CATAACTTGAACTTCAACTTCCTTGTCGGTGAATAATTATTTATATCCTAATTTTCTCAGACCAATTGTTATATCGCCATAAAATAGTCGGCGGGTAACACAGGTGATTGATACGAACAAACACGTTTACATCTTTGGAGAAGCTGGAAATGACAAGAATCTTCTCGGAGGAAAAGGGGCCGCTCTAGCGGAGATGACTCTGCTGGGTCTGCCCATTCCTCCAGGATTCACAATCTCAACTGCGGCATGTATAGAATTCCTCAACAACAATGAGAAGTACCCCGAGGGTCTGTGGGAAGAGGTGAAGAACGCACTTGCCGAGATTGAGAAGAAAGAGGGAAAGCAGTTCGGGAATCCAGACAACCCGCTCCTTGTCTCGGTCAGATCCGGTGCAGCAATATCCATGCCTGGAATGATGGATACCGTCCTCAACGTTGGACTCAATGACAAGGTCGTTGACGCCTTGGGTAAGAAGATCAAGAATATGAGGTTCGTGAAAGACTCCTATAGGAGGTTGATCTATATGTTCGCGAACGTAGTCTGTGGGCTGGATTCGGAGAAGTTTGAGGAGGCTCTGCAGGCTTCGAAGAAGAAACAGGGGGTGGAATACGATCACCAGCTCACCGTCGAGTCCCTTGACCACCTTGTGAGTGAGTACAAAAGAATCTTCAAAGAGGGGTACGGTGAGGACTTCCCACAGGATGTCGAGGTTCAGTTAGACATGGCGATCAAGGCAGTCTTCAAGTCTTGGAACAACAAGAGAGCGATTGCATATCGAGAATACGAGGGCATACCTCATGACATAGGGACTGCGGTGAATGTGCAGAGTATGGTCTTCGGTAATTACGACGAGAACTCTGGAACAGGGGTACTCTTCACTCGTAATCCTTCGACTGGCGAGGACGAGCTCTTTGGGGAGTACCTAGAGAATGCTCAAGGTGAGGATGTAGTCGCCGGGATCAGGACTCCACTACCTATCCGCACCCTCAAGGAAAAACGCAGGGACTTGTACGACCAGCTCTACGAGGCTTCTAAGAAGATTGAGAAAGAGCGAAAAGAGATGCAGGACATTGAGTTCACCATCCAGCAGGGTAAATTGTACATCCTCCAGACCAGAAATGGGAAAAGGACAGGGGTCGCTGCAGCTAAGATCGCCGTGGACTTCGTAAAAGAGGGTGTCATCTCCAAAGAAGACGCAGTGCTCAGGTTGCAACCAAGGGATGTTGAGTCTAGCCTGTTTCCAAGTGTCCTGTGGAAGAACAGCAGGAAGCATGAGTACTATATCATCGACGACCTTGAAGCGGAGCTCCACAAGAAGACTGTGCCAGAAATCATCAAAGACAAGGACTCCACATACGCTCACCTGTTAGGTGAGGGTCTCCCTGCTGGTCCTGGAGCTGCATGTGGACACATCATATTCAGCTCGGATCTTGCAGAGAAGATTGTGGGCGGGGATGCTGAGGCTCCATTCGAGGTCACAGAATGGAGACAGAAGAACGGGGAGAAGGTTCCCGCACTTATCCTTGTCAAGAAGGAGACTTCCCCCGAGGACTTCCATGGGATGGTAGCCTCCCTCGGAATCGTCACCATGACTGGAGGTCTGACCTCCCACGCTGCTCTCGTCGGACGGCAGATAGGGAAGAGGGTTATCGTCGGTGCGGCGAACTCCAAGATGGACCTGAGGGGTGACAACCTCCTCACTGCTGATGGGACCATCCTCAAACAGGGTGACGTCATATCCATTGAGATTTTCGAGAAGGGTCTAATCTTCAAAGACAGGCTTCCTATCGTCAACCCTACCAAGTTGAGCGAAGATCTGGAGACACTTCTTGACTGGGCTGACGACATCGCTAAGATCAAGGTAAGGGCGAATGCAGACAAGGAGAATGACACACAGGTGGCGATCGACTTCAAGGCCACAGGTACGGGTCTGGCAAGAACCGAGCACCAGTTTTTCGATGCTCTCGAGACCATGCAGCAGATGATCCTCTCTGAGACTAAAGAGGAGAGGCTCAAAGCTCTAGGTCATATGAAGATCCTACAGAAAGAGGACTTTACCAAGCTCTTCAAGGTGGAGGACGGGAGACCAATAACCATCAGATTACTCGATCCACCACTGCATGAGTTCCTACCAAAGGAGATCGAGATCAGGGATAGGATTCTGAGACAGATCCTAAACCCAGATGAGACTATGCAGAACAGTCG
>JALWRB010000041.1 GCA_027077875.1 Candidatus Heimdallarchaeota archaeon | reverse complement strand
AGCTCCTTGAGCTCAACGAGGTCGGAGAGAAGTCCTGGTGGGAGTTCACTGATCCTGTTGCTCCTCAGTGACAGGGACCTGAGGCTTACCAGGCCACTGAGGGAGTTAGGGGCAAGCTCCTCTATCTGGTTGTTGTTGAAGTAGAGGGTCTCGAGCTTCCCAAGACCGGAGACCTCGGGGAGCACGGAGATACCGTTCCTGTTGATCTGCAGATCCCTCAGGTTCCTCAGCTTGGAGAAGATCTTCTCCGGGAACTCGGAGATCTGCGTATTGAAGATGTGCAGCACTTCAAGATTCTCCAGTGGGTCAAAGATTCCCTCAGGGAGGCTCTTCAGAGCTGTATGGTGGAGGTGGAGTTCACGGAGCTCGTGCATCCCCTCGAACAGATCCTGTGGTAGTTCTGTGAAGGGATTGTCGCACAGAAAGAGCTTGCGTACCCTGTCCATCCCCTCGAAGGCATCCGTGGTCACACTCTTGATCCCAATCGAGGAGAGGTTGAGCGAGGTGATTTCCCCGTCTTCCGTCTCCGAGTCCCTTCGGTAAGCGATGTGCTCGATCTGTTCTGATACCCCTAGCTTCTTGGATAGACTGAGAAATGCGTCAACAACCATTGCCAAGTACTGAATAATTTTTTGGAATAAAAAGCTTCCATATCAATTTTGACTCGGCTGCTTCTTGAACACCAGTGTCACCCACGGACCCTTGGTGGTCCTCTTTTCGAGGTTGAAGCCCTTGTCCTGCATCTGGGCTATGACCTCACTCTCCTTGTGGATGTAGGGTCGGAAGCCCTTGGAGAAAAGCTCCTTGATGCCAATGATAAGGTTGACGAGTAACCTGAGCGGTGCGAATGATCTGGGGATGGTGATGACGACCAAGGATGGATCTGCCATGAGTGCCCGCTCGATCATCCCCTCCCTGTCGGGGTGGCAGCAGAGTACTCTGTGGAGGGAGACAGCATCCGAGACGGGTACCTCCACTTCGAGGAATGATCCCTTTACTACTCTCACCCTGTCCTCGAGTGAGTTCTCCCTCACCCTGCGTTCTGCTTCCCTGCACATCTCCTCCGAGAGGTCGACCGCAGTCCCCTCCTTGACTCCCCCTTCGATCATCTTCAGCAGGACGGTGGCAGGTCCAGCTCCCACGTCGATCACCGACTCCGAGTTGTTCTCGATTACGGCGTCCACGTGTAGTTTGGCCGATGCGGGTATCCCCTTGTCGTCGTGCCTCTCTCCCCACCCCGAGGCCTCCTTACTGAAGAACCTCCCGATGGCCTCTTCTCGTTTTTTCAACTGATCCATGACCTCTCTCTGATTTGGTTGTATTTGAAGATTAGCTCCTGCGGGACGGAGTGGGAACACCGAAAGTATTCTGATTTCAGGAGTTTATATACGATCTTCTCCAATAGCTGTCATGACGTGGGTGGCTGGGAGTGCTTGGCGAAAGTATTCCCCCACCTGAGGAGATCAATAGAAAATGGAAAGAAAGGACATAACAACGACCGAGGACAGCATCAAGGAGCTCGAGGAGCTCTTCGAATTTGCGCTCACTCTCTTCGAGCAGAGCCAGACAAACGAGGTCACCATTGGTGGCTACGTAGAGATCGACACACCCTGCGAGTGCGGGTGTACCTTCATCGCAGAGGTCTACTCCGAGGGAGTATTCCGGTGCCTAGAATGTGGAATTAAGAGATGAGATGTTTTTCACGAGATGTGGGAGTTTTGTGTTCATGATGTGCTCCCACCTCGTGAGAACAGCCCCTGTGAACTCTAAATCTCAGATATTGTATTCCAAGCGGTAAGTAATTGTGTTCCTCGTCTGTTCGAGGAGTTTCGAGATCTCAACTCTCGCGCTCTTGTAGCGGATCATCGGGTTGAAGTCGGTGGCGTTGAAGTCAGCACGGTACGTGTTCACGAGCCTCTGTACTTGGTCGAAGAGCAGTGACAACTGCTCGGAGAGGTAGTTCTCCTCCTCCTTGGAGATCGCTCGGGTCATCTTCACCACCAGCGTGATGTAGGAGAACTCGTTATCCTGCTTCGCCTTGTCCTCGTTGAGGACTCGGGTGATCGTGTAGGCCACACCCCCGTTAGACTTCCACGGTGTGATGGAGAAGAAGTTATTATGGCTCATCGAGGTCTTGAAATCAAAGAGCTTCGCCAGGTCATTGATATCCTTCATCTTGCCGTTGACGATCACATCGTCGTCCTTGAA
>JALWRB010000040.1 GCA_027077875.1 Candidatus Heimdallarchaeota archaeon | reverse complement strand
GGATCAGTACCTTCAGTTCCTCAATCGATATGCTGCGCTGGTACCATACGCTTGGATGTCGTTTATCGAGACACCGGACGGAAAAAGCTCGTATATGGTGGGCGTGATGGGTATCCCTCCCTCGTTCTCACGTGGAATGATCAGGGATATGTTCACATGGTACGAAGACATATGGGTCATGAACATGGTATCCAGTGCTAACATCTACCCCAACGTCTATCTACGACCTAGAGCCAAAGACTGGCGGATGAACCCATTGACCACGGACTTGCCCTAGAAACACTTATTAGGGAATCCAGAGAATCCTGTATTTGGAGAGCGGCGGCACAACCCGACTAGTCGCCGTGCATTACGCTTTACTCTCCACCCATGGGGGATTATATGATCTCTATCTACCTAATACGACCATTTACTGTAGAACTTGGAGAGGTGAGAAAGCTCACCAGTCTCCTCAAACGAAATAAACTGATTTTACCAAGGGTCAAGAAGCTGGAGAAGAATGTCCTGAAGGAGACCGAGATCCACTTGGAGGACAAGTACTGTCGGAGTACTGGGGTGGAAGTCCCCTCGAATATTCCATATGTGGGTCTAATGAAAGGACTGGCTGGAAATCACCGCTTCCACATCCGTGAATCTGGAATTTGCTCCTTTATCTCAGTCTACACCACCGATGAGTACTACTCTGCGGACATGCTAGCTAAAAAAATCCATGAATTCGAGAGGGAACAGAAGAAGGTGTCAATAGATGATGTTCTCGGGACCATAAGGAAGAAACTCGAAATCAAAGATAGGCGTCTTAAGCCTGGAAAGACACTGTCCTTGGTCCATATTGATCGTGACCGGAAGTATATCCAAAGTCTGGCAAGTCACTTTGGGGTCGGGAAGACATTCGTAGCGGAGGAACTTGTAAACCAGATACGGTTTGTCTCCAAACCCCTGTACATCCTGAGTACTCCTGCAGGTGTAAAGACATTTTCTCGGAAGATCCTGAGAAGAAGGATTATGCATGGCATAGAGCTAGCACATGGTATCAACCAGTTCATTATGAGGTCAGGAAGGGACTTCGAGAACATGGATAGAGACAGGTGGGACATACTCTTCAACTGCTGGAATCCACTGATGCTCAGCGGTCGAGGGAATCTGGACTCGCCCCTCCCCTCGCTCTCCCTTGCGTGGTTCAACAGAACTTCTAAGGTCCTTGACCTCCGCCGAAAATTCAGGGATTTGCTTATTGACTACCTGGCCCACACGGAAACATCTGCATACCAGATGCTCAATATAGTATCTGCGTTGAGAACCTTGAAGATCAATGTTGCTCCGAGGATACTCCCTGCGATTGGTCATTCCACTCTCTCGATGGATGCCGATGAAACTATGATCTACACTATCCTGAAGAACAGATTTAATGAAGTTAAACGGGATATGACCACTGCTGATTACCCCCGAGGAGCGGGGATGCTTCGGAGCGAGATCGTGAGGGAGTTAGGGATGAAGCCAGGGAGAAAGAACACCAATATAACCAATACCTTGGATCGTCTCGTGAAGAAATACCTGATAAATGAAGAACCGTATCACGGCCCTGGACGTGGTAGGAACAACAAAATCTACTCTTTGCGATTGAATGAGTATGAGTTCAAAAGTGAAATGGTGGAATATATTAAACAGAAACTACCTGAAGATCTTGATGAAATACCGATTGATATCGGCTGGTTTAAGGACTCTGCGGTGGGATAGGTGGTTCGTACCCGTCCCCGAATTCGTCACCGTCTCCGAAGAGTCGGATGACCATTCCTGTTGCCGCGAGCTTAAGCCAAAGGAGCTTCAGTGATATTGTTGATAGTATTGCTGCTATCATGGTATCCTGATATCACAGGATAAATTACCAGTGCCTTTTTTCCCAGAGGATTCAAGGATAAGAATTCAGGCTACAGCTCGTGAGGTGATGATACAGGGGAGAATAGTTTTCTAAAACTGATGGAAAAATTCTGCTATTGTGAAATAATGGATTCTAGCATTTAATATTGAAGTAGAGATGATGTATGATGTGTTTATGAGAGCACGAGAATCAATCCAATTATCGAGATTATCGTGCCGGTGATAATCTTGACAGTGACCTTCTCCTTGAGCCAGAATATTGCCAATGGTAGGGCGAAGAGTGGTCCTAGGCTGGTTAACACTGCTGTCATTCCCGCTCCTAAGGTCTGTGCGCTGAGTACG
>JALWRB010000039.1 GCA_027077875.1 Candidatus Heimdallarchaeota archaeon | reverse complement strand
CCATGCCTGTCCTTGACGACTATCACCTTGCAGAGCGGTATCTCGATCTCATCGTTCCGAATGCTCTCTACGACGCTCTTGTTCGAGATGATCGACCGACAGTACAGACACTCCACCTCTCCCCGTTTGCAGTTACCCGGAAGGAGGTCTCTGGGCTTCTTTGCCTCTTCCGATAGAATCTCGAAGGTAATATCATCCCCCTCGATCTTGGGTCGTAGATAAACCCAGCTCATTTTCCCTCCCTTCTTCTTCTTCTTGGACTTTAGAACCCAGTTGTTCACTGCTGGCGTCACAGCGCTGCAGAACGGACAGGAGATACCCCACGCATACATGTACGTGCTCGGCTCCATGCTCCCAACTTGGGGGTAGTACTTGGAAAGCCTCTTCTCAACCTTGGATCTGAGTTCCGTGAACGCCTCCTCCATGCGGTCATAGAGAGACGATTGTAGGATCTTGGGATAGTACAAGGTACCCAACTGGATGTTGTGGGCAATGGGGTTGTAGTCAGATGCGACTGCATCTAGCCCCAGTCTAAGGGCTTCATAGGCTATAGAACCTCCTCCTGCAAATGGGTCGAGTAGTCTCGGTCTCTCCTTCCCAGTCCTCTTCTTGTAGAGCTTTTTCAACTTGTTGTACTCCTTGGTGAGACCCGTGTTGTACGACCGCTTCTTCTCACCCAGACCCAGAAATTTCCTCAGCTTCTTGTCGGGTGTATCAGGTGGAAGCACCAGTGAGAGAATGCTTGCTCTACTTGCCACAAGTGGCTTCCTTGCCCACCAGAAGTGCAGGTTGAATATGGGGGACCTCCCCTTCTTCTCCTTCGCAGCTTCTTTCCCAATGTCCACTATTGGAAGCATGAAAGAATTCTGGGGGGAACCACTGTCCATATGCTTTGTTGAATGTGATAATTAAAGTATCTTTAGCTCAGTTTACGAGATAATACCGTTGATCAATCCACCGACGAGGAGGAAGATCGGGAGAAGGGTGAGCGCGATGGTGTTGATCAGCTTGATCAGCACGTGGATTGCTGGGCCGCTGGTGTCCTTCGATGGGTCTCCGACGGTGTCACCGACAACCGCTGCGTGATGTGCAGGGCTTCCCTTTCCTCCGTGCAAGCCTGTCTCGATGAGCTTCTTGGCGTTGTCCCATGCACCACCTCCGTTGTTCAGGGTGAGTCCGAGGAGAATACCAGCTGCGGTCGCACCGATGAGGAAAGCAGCGAGGGGGATCGCTCCAAGCAATAACCCGACAGCAATCGGTGAGAGCACCACGAGTACTGAAGGAACGACCATCTCCTTGAGTGCCGCTTGTGTCGAGACATCGACACACTTATCGTACTCAGGATCAGCAGTGCCTTCCATGATACCCGGGATCTCCTTGAACTGCCTTCTGATCTCTGTGACCATCTCGTTTGCAGCCCTACCGACTGCACCCATTGACATCGAAGTGAAGATGAAGGGCAGAAGTGCTCCGAGGAAGAGACCGGAGAGCACAAGTGGGTCTGAAATATCGACGACAATACTGCTCAGGGAACCGCTGTTTAGTCCTCTACTCACATCTTCGAGGTATGCTTGGAAGAGGAGCAATGCCGCGAGTCCTGCAGAGGTCATACCATATCCCTTGGCAAGTGCCTTGGTGGTGTTACCGACTGCGTCAAGGGAGTCGATTCTCTCCCTGATATCCTCGCCAGCCTCGGACATCTCCGCGATTCCACCAGACTGATCTGCGATGGGTCCATATCCGTCCATTGCAAGGATCATTGGAGCAGTCGACAGAAGAGCCATAGTTCCGATTGTCGTGGAGAAAATGCCCCAGAGTATTGGGGTGATGGCCGCACCATACATGTTAGTTGTGGCTTGTACCACGGGATCCAACGGGTTGTCCACTGCGTAGTTCCATCCGAGAATGTAGGTTGAAATGACCGAGACAACGATCCCGATAACCGGCATCCATGTGCTTTCCATACCGACAGAGAGACCTGTTATGATATTGGTCGCAGGGCCAGTTACAGACGCATCTGCGATTGACCTGACAGGTCTCCTCTCTTTTGCGGTGAAGTACTCGGTGGCAAACAGTGTGAGCACACCGAGCAGTAGCCCTATGATCGCTGAAGAGAGGAGGTACAGGTTGAATTGCAGGAGCCATCCGATCACTGCGGCATATATGGCTGCATTGATCATAGAAATGATGTTGTACGCCTTCTTCATCGGTGCCATCACGTC
>JALWRB010000038.1 GCA_027077875.1 Candidatus Heimdallarchaeota archaeon | reverse complement strand
AAGCTCATCGGAGGATCTGTACGTGGCCTTGTTGACAATGCCCTCAATCTGCTGGACAAGATTCTCGATCTCCCTGCGATCGGAGGACGATGGATGCTTATTCACTCTGGCAAGGATTTCGGTGAGCATCAGATGGAACCTCACATACTTGCTGAGCACAAGGTACCTAGAGATCAGAGGATGTTCTCCATGGATCACTGATCTGAGATCAGGATGTGAAGAGAGCCCGACCATCTGTTCTTGGACCAACTGATGGAAGGAGTTGAAACGATCTGTTACCTCCTTCAGCAGACTGTACTGTCCATAACTCTCCATCCCAAGTCTCTCAAGGGATTTCTTGAAGTCACTCACCTTAAATTTCTCGAGGGCAACGAATGCAGTGTAGACTTGATTTCCAAAAAGCAGGTACAGCTCCACAAGGAGAAAGGTACTTGGATCGTACTCAAGTGTCTCAATGTTCTGAATGTAGAAGCTGTAGTCGAGTTTTCGTACCATCTCTTCTATTCGCGCTATTGTCCCGAAGTAGTTAGATAGGAGTGAACTCATCACCTCATACTCCAGAAAATCTACATTGCGGATTGTCTTACCGAGGAAGTCCACCTGTCTGACAATTGAGATGAATTGCTCCTTCCACTTGATGAAGTCGACGGAGAACTTCAGAGTGGAGATATCATCGATAGAGATATTCGAGAAGATGGGGGTTGCCAAGAATTTCTGAACCTCAGGGGTACGGTTAGCGTAGTTCAGAAGGCTACTCCCAGCGAGTGCTTTCCTTAGCGAGACCTCGTACTGGGGGAGGAGTTCCGATACATCCACACCCTTCTTAGCAAAGGACTCCGCAGCCTTATATACTGAGAATGTCGCATTCACGACGGTACGCATCCTGATGTCATAATTGGTAGAGCTCGACGAGATGACCTCAGTCATTGAGCTCGCGAGCTCCTTGATCCTGTTCCCAAAGACTGTACGGACGGCTATTGCCGGATGACCGCTGTCGATTTTTCTCTCTAGCTGTTCTACTGAATCGTTGAAGTAATCCAGTGAGGCCTCACCACGTTGCAACACATCATACAGTTAATTTCTCACCCTAAAAATATGTCTGAAGACATCTTTCCTAATGTCATATTCTCGTTTTTTTTTGATTGATCGTAGAGTCCTCTACCTAGTGAACATTAAGCTTTTTAAGCCTAAAAATTTAGGGAGATTTGTCATAAAGAGGTTCGTTGCCTTGGAATTTACACAATAAAACAGTACCCAAGTTTCACGATAAATTCGCGGAAGACCGGTAAAGGAGGTAGTTAAATGGGCAAATCGCTCACACTCACACCAGATGAATATAAGATTCTAAAATACATAGTACAGAACGGTAAGACCACACCGAAGGAAGTTGCAGTTAACCTGAATCTTCCGAGCGGAAAGGTTGACTCGCTTCTCCCAGACCTCGCAGACAGAGGTCTGATCAAGAGAACCGCAAAACAGATCAGGAGTTATAAACTCACTGCACGAGGGAATGAGGTCTCAAATGGGCTACCTGAGAGAATCCTCATCGAGACCCTTCAGAAGAAGGGGAGAATCCAGATGAAGGATCTCCAGAAGGAAGTAGCCCTTGATGGTGGGGACACAAAGGCCGCCATCGGTATCCTGAGGAAAGCCTCCGTCATCAGGATCGACAAGGGTATGCTCGAAATCGCGGATGATGAGAAAGCCAGAGACTTCTCACTTGATATCAAGGATGCTTTGTCTCGTGTCAAGGAGGGGCAGGAAATCGGGAATGAAGTTGCAGCTAAGCTCATGAAGAGGGGATTCACAGAACAGATAGAGACACAGTCCATAGAGGTCGAACCAGTCATCTCCGCTAAGGAGCTTGAGAAGAGCACTGTCAAGGAGGAGGTCTCCAAGGTCACACCCGCTATGCTCTCTACTGGTGAGTGGAAGAAACTCAGCTTCAAACCCTACAACATCAAATCACAACCACGAAAACTGTATCCTGGCAAGTTCCACCCCTACAGACACTTCCACGACCATGTCAGGACCAAGCTTATCGGACTGGGATTCGTCGAGATGAAGGGTCCTCTCGTAGAGCAGGAGTTCTGGAACTTCGATGCCCTGTACTCTCCGCAAGATCATCCGGCAAGGGAGGACACCGACATCTTCCTCCTTACGGAACCCACCCACGGAGAGCTGATCGAAGAGGATTACGTAGACAACGTGCGGATGACACACG
>JALWRB010000037.1 GCA_027077875.1 Candidatus Heimdallarchaeota archaeon | reverse complement strand
CTAATGTCCAGAAATTTCAAGAATTTAGGATACCAAGTTGTCCGGGAGAATCAGGAGATTACCTCGAGTCTTCTTGCAAACTACAATCTTGTATGGATGCCTGAAGTTCTGGGACCATTCGATTATACTGGACAACCACTACTCAATTCTGAAATCACTGCAATCGGCAACTTCGTCGACAGCGGAGGATCAGTTCTCGTCAGCTATCAGGGTCTGCTTGATGACGGACATGGTGGTGTTTTCGGTCCCGATCCTGTTGCAATCAACGAATTGACCAGTCAGTGGGGTATCTCACCTTACACCATGATAAACGAGTCAGATACGTCTGGCTCAGGCATACCACTAAATAATGTGTCCTCAATTGTAGGTAGTGCTACTCAAGCGGGAATTGCGGGGAATTTCCTATCACTTGACGTTTCCAAAGCTGCAACGAACAATGCTGTCCTCAGTCCACTGGTTGGTGACAGCTCAAGAACTTTCCTCGCTTCCTACGACCAGATAGACGGAGGCAGGGTAGTCGTCACTTCGTCAGCGGATGTTCTGAGCAACAAGGCCATCATGGGAGACACTGCGACCTCCAAGGTTCTAGCACAGAACATCGCCAAGTGGCTGACCTCTGAGAATCGGATGTACCTCATCGCAGAGGAAGAGACCACAACAGAGCTAACGGTGACGGTGAGATCTGAGACCCAACCCACCGCAAGGAGGATCGGGAATGAGTTCATGGAGACCGAGAGCAAGGAGGTCAAGAAACTCATGAATGGTGACTACCAGATCGTAGAGGAATACGACGTCGATGGTCCTCATACCCTAGAGGTCAGCAACGGTGACGAGTACCTCAGATGGGACAGAATCGTCGACAACTATGGTCCAGATATCACACCTGACATAGAAAACAATACTTACTTCACCTACGATGAGCTCTACGGGTTCGTGAAGTATACGATTGTAGATGCCTCGGAGGAGATTAAGTTCGACCAGATTGAGGTCCTTTTCGATGGTGCATCCGTTGATCCGGTTCTCTTCAAGCAGTTCTACACTAACAATCTGCTGAAGGTGAGGATACCCCTCTCGGAGATAAGCACTGGAGAACATACACTCACCGTACGAGCGACAGACTCCAAGGACCATGTCTCAGTGAACAACCTCGTGATCTACAGGCTGGCCGAAGGCGAGGAGATCCCAACCACCACTTCGACAAATACGACGACCAGCGAGACGACTCTCCCCGATACCACAACAGAGGATACTAGCTTCTACCCAATATTTGTCTTTGTCTCAGCAGCTCTAATTACAATCCCGGTTGTTAGACGGAAGATCTCCAGAAGACAACCTTAACAAACAAGGTCAAGAATTCAGCGAATCTGTGTAAAGCAATAAATCAGACAATTCTTATTTTTCTTAAATTAAAGATAATCAATATGTACTATAATCTCTAATAGTTCTTGTGGCAGATAAGATAAACTGCTGGGACTACATGGAATGTGGATACGGCCCCGATGGGATACTTTCTAAGCAATTCGGGGAGTGCCCCGTCGTGACTGCACGAACTATGGACGGTATACATGGTGGAGATGCGGGAGGGAGATCATGTTGGATGATCAAAGGAACGCACTGTTTCAACGAGACACAGGGATCCATCATCAGCAAGATGGAGCTTTGCAAGAGATGTGAATTCTATCTCCACGTTAAGGTCGAAGAAGCGAGGAACTTCAAGAATATCCCTGACCTTATCCATCTACTGAATCCTGATGACATGATCTCTTGACTCATAGAGGCGGCAATCCTTTCCACAGAATGAGCCAATCAGCCTAACTGCTCTTTCCATACCAGTATAGAAATAGAGAGACTAAAAATAATTTATAGAGATTTGAACACCTGACATAGCATGATAGAGGATGCAATCCCTATATGGCTATTTTATGTGTACATTGGCCAGCTCATACCATGTCCGAAGATGAGTCAAGAACCCCCTCAGGGAATTTATCCTCGAAAATAATCAGATCGCGGAGAAGCTTGATCTCGTCGTCAGATATCACATTGTCCGATCTTGCAAGAGTCATGACATCGTTAATCAACCGCTTGAGCGCATTCTTCACTATCTGGTCAAGCTCGTGGGGATCACGCTCCATCGACTCTGCGAGAACCATCTTGTACTCCTCGACCTGATCCCTCACGAAGGTCAGTATAGCGATCTCGTCATCAGTTATCTTCATGTCTTCCAT
>JALWRB010000036.1 GCA_027077875.1 Candidatus Heimdallarchaeota archaeon | reverse complement strand
AGGAATAGGAAATGACAGAATTCAAACTTAACATTGCCGATGGAACAATTCTTGTTGGGTCAAAGAGAGCGGTTTTTCACTGCAACCATTACAACTCATTTCTTCAGAAAGTGATCTGTGACACTTTTGGAGCAGAGGGGAAGATAATGCAGATCAATGCCAGTAAGAAGATCAACAAGGAGATGCTTCTGAACCTCAAAGCGGAGAATCCAGATAAGGATTTCGTAGAACTCGCAGAGGGAACATTCAAGGATCTCGCTCTTGGACTACTAGATCTAAGCCAACTTGGATCAGGTGTAGTTAAACTACAGAACTCACACTACGGGCTCGGAATCTTCTACAAATTCGGGAAACAGAAATCAGGAGTATGTCTGAAAGCAGCAGGATACGTTCTAGCGGTGAAGGAGATCTTAGACGGCTCTGAACTAAGCGCAGAGAATATTCAAGAGACCACTTGTATCTCAATGACTGATACTGCAGAGGGGATTTGCACATTGGAGGTGAAGTCATGAATCAGCAGGATATCACGAACAAGATAAGTGAGGTAGAGATTAACGCTGATGAAAATGGTCTTATCTCGGCCTTTGGAGTACAACTAACTAAGATTCATGGAGACTACTACCTAATGATCTCTGAGGAATTCGAGAGGATGTTTGCTGGTGAGACCAGCGATCCGACGATCAGAGAAGCCGCACATCAGCTACTCATCGAAGCAGGTCATGTCTGTGGATTCAACACCTTTGGAGGAGTTATGGAATCCGAGGTCTGGGAAGCTATGGTACTCCCCGAGATCGAGAAGAAAGAGGACTGGATAACGGGCATGATAGCCATCATAAACGTTTTCGGGTGGGGAGTCTACCACATCGAGGAATTGAACCCCGAAAAGCTGGTTCTCAAGATTGAGAATTCATATGAAGGGGATGCATACAACCGCCTCTATGGAGGAAACGCGACTACACCTAAGTGCTTCCTTGCCGTGGGCGCGAGCATCTCCCTCATGAGTCTCGTCTTCCATGCAGATATCTCCAAGAAACCGGAACTGGATGATGTCCTGTACGAGGAACTCTTCCTTCACAAGAAGAAATTCAAAGGGAGAGAGACCTCTTGCATAGCCATGGGAGATCCACACTGTACGGTCGAGATCACACTTAACAGCTAAGAATCATTTGATAAACTTCAACTCAGACATTGATCGATGTCCAACGTAGTAATCACGGGAAGTACCCGAGGAATAGGACTGGCAATGGCTCGGAAATTCCTCGAACTCGGTGATGAGGTTATCATCTCATCAAGTAATGAAGAGAAGGTATCTTCCAGACTTGTGGAACTCCAAGAAGAGTTCGGTAGAAACGTCGAAGGTATCAAATGCGATGTCACGTCATCCATAGATCTGCAGAAACTTTCTGAGTTTGCAGAGAAAAGGTGGAAGAGCGGGATAGACTACTTCATCTGTAATGCAGGAGTTGCAAACAGTACAAGAACAAAGCTTGTGGACATACCTGATAGAGAGATCAGAAGAGTGATTGAGATCAATACCATAGGCGTCCTCCTGTCTGTGAAGTACGCTTTGAGGGTGATGAGGAACCGTGGACATATCTTCATCATGGAGGGACTGGGAACAACGGGAAGACCTAGCCCAAACCTCATACCCTACGGAATTAGCAAAGCAGGATTCGTGCAGTTGGAGAAATCGTTGGTAAAGGAGTACCCACAGATTGGGATACATGCACTCAGCCCAGGGATGGTCCTCACCGATTTACTGCTTGCGAACAGTGACAAGAGGGTCAGGAGGATATTCAACATATTGGCTGAACGACCAGAGACGGTTGCGGATTTCCTCGTACCCCGAATCAAGAGGATAAAGGGCACCGGGAAGAGGATCAAGTTCATGAGCAAATTTGGGGCCAGTATAAGGTTCATGACTGCGTGGCGTTACAAGAACAGGTTCTTCGACGAAAAAGGTAATCCAGTAGATTGAAAGTCATCCCTACCTGTCATCTGAAGACTTAGATCTGTAGATGAGGTCTGAAAGAATGTTTCTAAGTTCGATTGAAGAAGACTTACGAGATCCCTTTTCCTTGTACGGTACTCCCATATCCCAAGGATCAGAGTGTTCGTTGAGCGCACGGTATTGCCCACCGTCACGGACAGTCCTTCCATCGAGGTCTTTACGTTTAGTCCGACTCACTTCTACACTTCCTTCGATGGCCTCCTTGCACCTTGAGAGAAATATATT
>JALWRB010000035.1 GCA_027077875.1 Candidatus Heimdallarchaeota archaeon | reverse complement strand
GATCCCTGACTGAGGAAGCCACCGTGTAGAATGGAGTCAAGCTGTAGCTCGAGGGATTCGATGGACGCGTCGAGGTCGTGGATCTTCAAGGTCTTTCCCTCAAAGGAGTCGAGGATCTGGAACTTGATGATGGTCTGCTGGAAGAGCGAGAGGACCTTCTCTATACTACCGAACAGAGGTTCGCCTTGACTGTTCTTGTACCTCTCCTGGATGTGAGGAGGGATGTCGTTGACGACAAGCTGAAGCTTACCGAGTATTGCCTGCCCGTCCTCTATGAATTTGTACAGACCGTACACGTCGTGTGAGGGGAAGTGAATAGAGGTAGCGATACCATCGGGCCACTTGTCCCCAAAGGCCCTGAATAGGTACTCCAAGAGTTTGAAGACCTGAGCGACAAGGCGTATGCATGAGGAGAGGTTGAAGATAAGGATGTCTATCTTCGAGAGCTTCCTGTATCTATCGAGGATCTTCTGACAGTCAATCTCATGGAAGACCTCGTACATTCGGTCGAACCGTTTCAGAACCTCGTTAGTCCACCTGACCAGATCATGATCACTGATTATTGGAATGATCTGCACGGCCGTAGCGTAGAGCTCCGAGGCGCTGACAATACTCGATAGGTAACGGAGGACAATTTTCTCGTACTCAGGGGACTTGGGAGAGGGGATGTCAGGGAGCTCCTCGATTCCGGGAACACCCATGAGAAGTTCTGCAAGAATATTGGCACTTGAGTAGATCTTTTCAATCGAGGCATTGAGAAAGACCGATGAGTAGTCCACCAGAGACCGGTTTGAGATGGACAATAGACCGAGCCGTATGGAATCAAACTCTTGCTCGATTGGTAACCTGTTGAGAACTTCGTTAACAGCCCGGTAGATATTCTCGAATTTTTTCCCCACATCGTCGGATAACACATTCTCCCTGTACAGCATACCGATGTACTCGGCCTCAATCTCATCGAGTTTTGAGGTTAGAAGGATCTTATTCCGGGAATTCTCACTTCTTGTGTAGAACTCAATGAGGAACTTCTCCATCTCTTTCAGGCTATCGATGATCATTTGTACCCATCTCCTGTAATAGGCTGAACAATTCAATACTTAAGTGCTTTGAGCAGACGAAAGAGAATTACCAATTTGTGAGAAAAAATATTATTAAAGAACGTAATTTTGACTGAGGGTGTTGGAGGGATGACAGAGGTTCATTCCAAGGAACTCTGTCCAGTCAGAACTACGATACTGGATGTCAGGAGGAAAAGTAGTTGTGAGGCAACTATCAACTTCTGGAAGATGTATTGGTTTACATACTCTACGGTGAGGCCAATAATAGTAAGAATGCTAGTTAAGTATCCGGAGAGAAAGAGCAGAATCTTGAATGGAGGTTGGGAAGCATGGGGAAAGGCATGTGGTAGGAGCGCGTAGAGTGGGATGAGGAGGAGGAAATAGAGAATCGCAAACACATCGTGAGCGTCGCTTGTCCAACCACCAGAGGGGAAGAGTCCTATACCGAGGAGGAGAAGAGAGGAGACAACCCCCATGGAGGCTGTTACCGCTGGCCACCTGAGGGATGCTTTCAGTCTCCAGAAGTAAAGAAATGTAGCGAGGGCGAGGACTACCAGCGAAGCGTTGAAGACGTATCCGTATTCACGAACCCCCAGAGCACTGAGAAACTGGGTATAGATGTTATATTCACCTATGCTCATGAGAACGATTGTGCTGATACTGAAGTTGAGGACTGCAAATACCATCAGATAGAAAGGGAACCTCTTGTTGTTCATGGATGACCATACTGGAAAGAGAGTTAATTAATCCCTTTGGGTCACGGAGTTTCAGAGCTTCGAGATCTGACGGAGCAACTTGACGGCTGCCTCGACCGCCTTGGTGGCGAAAGACTCGATCCTTGCCTTCGATTGCATCATGGTGAGACCCGGACCGGATATACCCAGTGCCACTGGTTTCTCGAACTCCAAGCTAAGATCCGTGATCTTTCTCGCGACCTGAGCAGCTATGAGCTGATCGTGATCGGACTCACCTTTGATGATCGTACCGAGAGTCACCACAGCATCAACGTCATCCCTCTTGAGCATCTGCTTGAGCACGAGCGGCATGTCATACACGCCGGGTACGTGAGCCTGTACAGTTACCTTGCACCCGAGAAATTCAGCATGATCCAGAGCCCTCTTCTCCATGAGATAGGTGTGGTCGTAGTTTGTCTGAGAGGTGATGATTCCAAGACGTGGATCTGTCATTTACATGGGGTACAAGTGGATATTGAAAATGTCTGTGATAGGTGAATGATCTAAAGACTCAACCGGTCATATTGTACAGGAGAAACTCTTCTATGCTCTTGTCATCTATTAGAGTGAACCGGCGTCTGGGAATCCTTGCCGAACACCCTGACCTGCTCTCGAGCTCAGTTTCTCGGGGAAGAGCAAGAGATCCACAGCATTCTGAGCATGTTTACTGGCCCTGTCCTTCATGATGTTCTTGAGCTCGACGGGTGAACCTCCCTCATCCTCGTGGACGAAGACCTCGATGATGTGCTTCATGGTCATCAACTGAACCTCCATCAACCCTTGAGAGGCTATCTGTGTACTCGCCTTGTCCTTGACTTTTGGTCCAGGCATACCAAGGGCAATGACGAGGTCACACTCCTTCTCCCTGAAGAGCTTGAGACAGGCGACGGGGAGGTCTTTGATCCCAGGGACGGTGTACCTCACCCACTCGATGAGACCAGGATACTGGGTGAGAACGTCCACGACATCCTTCGTCATGTCGTAACGGGCAAACGTGGTGTCCACAATTCCGATTCTCTTCACCCTACGACCTCCTGAAAATTTGCGAACGGTCTATCCCCTTGAACTTCACCCAAGCGTCTATAACTGCTGCACCGTCCAGAAAGACGTATCCCCTCTCCTCGGCATATGTCCTCGCTTCCTCTGTAGGAAGTGCCTTCCCAGTCTTTCCGTCCATCATCTCGCACATCGTCACACTTGGAGAGAACCCGGTCATCTCGCAGAGGGCGAGACCGAGTTCTGTGTGCCCCAATCGAGACTTGAGGAGTCCATCAGCACCCCTGAGTAGGGGGACGTGCCCAGGTATTCGGAAATTCTTGGTAAACCTGTCGACAAATCCATCAGTCATGTCCTCTTCACCCAACCTTCCAATTTCTAGAATGGTTAATGAGCGGTCGATGTCCGTGATCCCGGTGAAAGAATCAACATGGTTGATTGAAACCGAGAACGCGGATCTCGCTCCATATGGTAAGCCGTGCTCGAGCATCTTCCCGAGGACGGGGTAGACCTCTGATGTCTTCTCAAAGATCTCGGTGAGGAAGGGGAGACCTATTGCTTTACAGTACTCCGAGCTCAGGGCACAACACACCAATCCACCTGCATTCTCTCTCATCTCCGTGATGATCTCCGGGGTCATCTTAATAGAGGGAAGCATGATGTCCACTTCTCCCTCCCTGTCTTCGGAGTCAAAGAGGAGGATCGGTTTGCCCTCTTCCCATGCTCGTCTTACTGTGTCAATTACATCCATAGGCTACTAGGTAATGAGGCTCTATCTCTTTATAACCTTCTGATGGACGCGCAGAGCTGGAATAAGAACCTTTTTCAAATTCTTGGAGCAAATATCTTCTGTGAAGACAATCTGCCTCGCATCGCAGAGTAAGGATCGAAGGGATCTTTTCGAAGGGGCTTACCTCAGGCACTTCATCGTCCCCACCGATATCGATGAGTCCAAGAAGGATGGAGAGAGACCTTACGACTACGTGGAGAGACTGGCAGCGGGAAAGGCGCACACCGCTAATGCAATGCTGGCAATGCTGAGGGAGGCGGAGCCCTCAAAAAACTGGGATGCAGATCTCGTAGTAGCAGCAGATACAATCGCAGAGATCGATGGGGAGATCCTCGGCAAACCAAGGGACGAGAAAGATGCAGTAGAGATGATCAAGAAACTCCAAGGAAGGGAGCACACCATCCTCTCAGGGATCTGCGTGCTGGACACGAAGACGACCGAATCGCGTACTCTGGTCGTAAGTTCAACAGTGAAATTCGCTAAAATGACTGATGAGGAGATCCGCTGGTACATTGAGGAATTCAGACCTCTGACGTATGCAGGGGGGTACGAGATGAACTCCATCTCCTCGTGGTTCATCGAGTCTGTCACAGGTTCACCCTCGAACGTGAGGGGCTTGCCCATGAGTGAACTCAAACAGCTGATGAGTGAGCTAAAGCACAGGTGGGAGGACTACGTCCTCTAGGGTGTATTGTCTACAAATTGTTTGACCTTGTGGAGCAATCCCTCCTCCTCCTTGCTGAGCACGCCATCGTGCATCGCTATGTCATGTACATACTCGTATATCTTGCTCTTGAATTTCTGCATCTGTGCAAGCTCGTCCTTGGTCACTTTTCCGTCGTCGATCACGTCAAAGATCAGGGCCCTGTAGTCACCAAGTTCAATCATGATCTTGTCGAGGATCTGCTGTTCTTCCTTCGAGATCTTTCCGTCAATGTTGGCTGTTTCTGTGAGGTCGTCGATAAGCTTGTCGATGCTTTCGAGTTCCTTCTCGTAGAATTCCATTTGATTCCTAGACCTAGGATTCGGATAAATATCTTTCTAAGTCAATATCACTATTCGCCAGTCTTTCTCTTCTTTCTTATCCTGAACAGGACGATGACGACTACTAACCCCAAGGACAGGAGGATGAGTTCTGGTGGTGTCTTACTTCCAGAATCCAATGTGGGGCATTTCTCTCCAACCTTACCCTCAATCGCGCTCTGAAAGATTCCTTCTAATGTGTCCTTCTGCTGCAATCCGATGGTGCATCCAAGAAACTCACCCTTGTCCGAGAAGCTGAGAAAGGTAGGAGTACCAAGAACCCCGTATTTCTTCCAGAAGTATTTGTCAGGGTCGAGTCCGTAGCTCCAGCTGGAGGGGTATTCTAGCAGAAATTCTCGGATCGTCTCGATAGAGTCCTTTTCTGATGAAGAGATGGAAAGCAGGGTTACACTATCAGAGAGTGTGGAATACACCTCGGTAAGTATTGGGTGCTGGTCCTTACATGCAGAGCACCACGTAGCGAAGACCTCGATGATCAAGGGCGTCCCAGTTTGGATTTCTTGATCTTCCCCTTCGAGGTTGGTGAATGACATTGCAGAAGCTTTGCTTGATGAGATGAGCAGGAATATGACGAAGACAGGGAGTATGCGTCTCATAACAAGAGATTTACGCTCCCTTACTTAAACATCTGAAGTGCTGATCCTCTTGGAGGCCAGTTGGAAGAATACACTACTGATCACCGAAATCAGAAGAAGTATGACAGTGACGGGTACGTAACCATATCTCTCGATGATCAGACCAGATACCCACATCAGTGGGGCATTGACGATCAGCGTGAGTGTGGGGACGAGGGAGTAGAATCCATTCCTGCGGTGATTCGGGATAAGATCTATGTAGATCGACTGCAGCAGGATGTCGATGGCCACTCTCACTGTGTGTCCAGCAGCTATGAGCAGACCGAACAGCACGATTCCAGTGAGATTGAACTGATTGGTGATGGGGACGAGGTACAGTATGAACCCCGTGAACCCGAAGAATAGCACGGCATGGAAGAAGGAGAGGGGACCGAGCCACTTCTCAGGATCGATTTTACGGAAACGATCTGCGAGGAGCCAGAGGAGGATGGAACCGGAGATAAAAAGGGTAAAGCGAAAGCTCGACGCCCCGAAATCAGACCCTGTGTACCCGAAGTACCCCGGAAACATGATGAGGTATCCGAAGACTCCGAGAGTCGAGGTGTAGAGGACTACCGCGGAGACAATGAGCAGGACGAGCCTGTTCTCCGTGATAGTGATGATCCCTTCCTTGAAGAGCCTCAGGTAATTCATCCGATCGACTTCACGTGCTCCATCGGTATCCTTTATGAAGACTACAACGATGAGAACCAAGACCATCATACCCACGATCTGAAGTTGGAAGACGAATTTTCGTGAGACGTATGTAGCAAGGAAACCACCAGTGATCAGCATCAGAGCACCGATAAGGTCTGTGATCGTCCTGAACTTGGCCATGATACCCTTGTAGATCTCCCGGTTTTCATCTTCTGCAAGGACTCTGTAATTGTTGTCGAACCAGCTTTCCATCGCACCAGACTGCTGAGCCGATGCAAGGGCGAAGAAGAGATAGGCAATGGTGAACTCGATCATGCTGTGAGCGTCGGTAAACAGCCAGAATGAGACCCCGTAGGAGGCAAAGGCTATTGCAAGCACCCATCTCTGCCCTATCTTATCTGAAAATACACCACTTGGATAATCGATCAGACCTTGGGTAATCAGCATAATGCCCACGAGGTACCCAGAGTTAGCATATCCCACATTATCTATCACGTAGATAATGAGAAAGGTGTCGGAGAGGATAAGCAACGACCTGATCAACGAGGCCACCCAGACGTATCTGTGGACGAGTCTGCGGCTATGAAGGGAAAGACCATCCAGATCGAAAACTGCGCTTAAACTGAGCACGTACATCGTAGGAATTCATCCTTCAAAAACCTCAGGTTCGGGGTAGTTTGGTTCCTAGATTGGGTTTATATGGTGAGACCAGAACAGGGTTGTGTGAAAGTCGCAATAATAGGTGCAGGAGTGATCGGAAACAGGCTTGCACGAGTATTTACTTCTGCAAAGATAGAGATCAATTGGATATGTGACGTGGACAAGGAGAGAGCGGAGAGGCTCGTGGCAGAGTACGGAGGAAAGGCAACGGACAAATTGGATGACGTCTTGGTGGACGGTGATGTCGGGATAGTTTATGTCGGAGTACCACCAAAGTTTCACAAGGAAATCGTCCTCAAAGCTCTTGAGAGCGGCAAGCACGTCATCTGCGAGAAGCCGATCGCCCTGAGTGCCAAGGATGGTGAGGAGATGGCGTTAGCAGCAAAGAGATCTGGGAAGCAGACAGCCATCAACTTGCCATTCAGATTCACCACCGGGGTGAGGAGGATGAAGGAGCTCCTCTCCGAAGGATTTATCGGTGACATTCGCAGATTGGAGCTGAGATTCAGGTTCCCCCAATGGCCCCGAAGCTGGCAGAATGTCGAATGGCTCAAGAGCAAAGAACAGGGCGGAGCACTCAGGGAGGTCGGGACTCATTACTTCTTCCTCCTCGGAGAGCTAGAGGAATTCATCGGTAAGCCCACTAGACTGATAGCCACGAACGAGTACACAGGTGGGCAAGGATGTGAGAGAAGCAGTGTAGGATTAATCGAGTTCGACTCGGGATTGACCTGTACGCTCGACCTCTTGACAGGAACGGCAGACGAGGAGGAGAACACGCTCAGGATAACCGGTGACAAACAGATCCTCTCCTTCCGCAGGTGGTACATCCTCGAGGACAAGGATGGAAATGTCCTGTGTGACACGAGGGAGAGCTCGGAGGGACAGATGGTGAGGGAATTCATGAGGTTCTCCCCCGAGAACTCACTTGTCACATTCGAGCAGGCCACACAGGCACAACGTATCATGGAATCGATTCATAACTCTGATGGAAACTGGGTTGAAATTAGGATGTCTGAATAGTTAAATTAGGTAGAGTCTCACTTCTTTTTTCTGAGGATACCGACTGTACCAAGGAGTATGAAGACCGAGAACACCGGGAAGGGCGTGAGCTCTGTGGTTCCTGTGTCTGATCCGGTTTCTGATCCAGATGTAACAGTCACAACGACAGAATCAACTAGTGTACCTGCCTGTAGTGTGAAGTTGTATGTTCCCACTGGAAGGTTTGACACGTCGAGGCTGACCGTCTCGTTGTTCGTGGTTCCAAATGCAACGACCTTTTCGGTACTGCCATCGGACATGGTAATCTCGTACTCCACGCCAGTCTCGTCAATTACCCACGTGAGGGTTGCGCTCTCGGTTGTCGTGATCTCTATATCGTCCGGTGTCGTGGTGAACTGGAGACCGGAGACACTACCCATGAAAAGGGCAAGTAACAGTATACTCATTGCGAATTTAGCTCTCAAAATCTTCTCCTCCTGAACAGAGTCTTGGTCGCTATAACAGCGAGGAATGTCACCATGACCATGTATATCGGGGTGAACGAGGTGGCTACAGTGGTGCTCGACGAACTACCTTCACCAATAAGCGTCACATTCACTGTGTCTGTGAGTTGTGCTCCTTCTGAGCTCTCAATCACCAACTGCATGGTATACAGACCAGTGCCATTAAGCGAGTAGCTAAAGCCAAGTATATGGGGATCAGAAGTCCACGACCCGCTGTCGACAACAGAGCCGTTCACGATTATCCTGTACTCCGCCTGCTCCCAGCTGTCGAATTCCCAAGTCAGCGAGATGTCTGCCGATCCGGTGACAAGGTCATTGGGCGTCGAAATAAACGAGGGATTCGGAGTCACGACTGGTGGCTGTATCTTCAGAACCTTCACAGTAATACTGGTTGATGCCATGTTGCCATTGTCGTCGAAGAGGACTACCGTGAGGTTGTATATTCCAACGGATAGACTGGAGAGCGAGTAACTGTACGACACCCCACTGGTCCAACTGCCCGAATCCACCTCTGATGAATTCAGCAGGATCTGGTAAGTAGCAGCATCGATGTCTGTCGCAGTCCAGTTAACAGACAGCCCTTCACTCACGTTCATGGTTATGTCCACAGGGAGTACAGTGAACATTGGTGGATCGTCAGGTAGCACAGTCAAGGCGAGCTCTGCAACAGCGGAGTTGCCACGCGAGTCCGTGACGTTCAGAACAATGAGATGAAGTCCGACCGAAAAGTCAGAGGGGTCTATCATGACCGAACCAGACATGTCTATAGAACCGGAATCGATCTGAGTGCCGTTGTCCGTTACGAAGTAAGTGACGGTCAAGTCATCGGAAACAGTCATCTCCGTGGGGCTCACGTCCCCTTCATAGATCGTTCTGGTGGTGGGTCCGGAGATCACCGGAGCGGTTGAGTCCGCGATGATCTGCACTGAGACGTCTGTCGCAGTCCAGTTCCCACTACCGTCGTACAGGACGATCGTGAAGTTATACGTCCCGATCGTCCTGTA
>JALWRB010000034.1 GCA_027077875.1 Candidatus Heimdallarchaeota archaeon | reverse complement strand
ACATGATACCCCCAATCGACAGCTGTGACATCGTGTAGATTATAGACACGAAGAAGAATGAGGAATTTGCGATCATGCTGCGAAGTGACTCCAAACTTGCCCTGATCTCTGAACCGACCATCTCGTTGGTCTGCACCGACACAACTGGATGGATCAGTCCTCTGGCAACTTGGTGGAGAGCTATGCCAAGGAGAACACCGAATATCCCCAGATTCGGGATAAAGACCAGTGCTCCGAGAAATGCAGAGATGAGTATTACCACCTCCACTTTACCGCTGTAGAGTTTCCACCTGTTCGATGCGGATATGGCCAAGTAGCTCACGATATTAGCGTATCCAAGCACGAGTCCGTACCACACCTCTCCATAATTGAGCTCCTCAAGCTTGGGGATGTAAGCCCAGAACAGTGGTTTGAGGACCATGGTCGAGATCATTGTGATGAGGATGAGCTTGGCGAAACTCCGGTTCTTCAGGTAGGCCAGTGACTCTTTCCAGATCCTGTTCATCTTGTCCAGCTTTACTCGCGCAGGCTCCGTGATCATAAGTGCAGTGACTAGTCCGGAGAACATCAGCCCAGAGGTCAGCCAAAGTGTACACTGTGACCCTATGAGGAGAAGTGAGACTCCGCTCAATGGAGTCAGGACGATTCCTGACCCGATGGCGATCGAACTACCTCGTGTGATGATCTCCCGTGCATCCGTTCTCTCCAAACTGACATTCGAGTCCCAGATCATCGCACTGTCCGCCCCGGAGTTGAGAGCGAGTGCCAATCCCAGTATCACCTCAGCGAGGAGGAAGGTCCCGAATGAGTTGCTGAATGAGTACATAAGCGTCCCCAGTATGGCACAGATCTTAGATCCGACAAGGACGCTCTTACGACTGAAGTGGTCAGCTAGAATGCCAGAGGGATATTCGAGGAGGAGGATCACCACTCCAAACAGACCCTGCAGTAGAAGGATGTCTGCAAAGGACATTCCTGCTTGTATCCAGATTACAAATATCGATGGAACAGAGAGACCTAACCACTGGACTCTACCTACTAAGTATGCTGTTTTGTTCCTCGAATATGCTTCGTGTTTCATGTGTTTCACGACCCACTATCTAAAGGACAGGTAGAATCAAATCAGAAAAAATGAATACTCTATTTCCAACCTATCCTCACGTGTACTAATGATCTATTGGACTAGTCCCAGCGTTTGCAGTACACAATGACATAGATAGGTAATACCAATTCCAACGACTGGTATTAAAAACGTATGTTTTTTTTGACATCAGATAACCAGTGTCAGATTGTCCCTCAGACCAGCAAGTGGAAAGTCTGGATCAATCTTGAGGATGGATTCCTCCGCTATTTCCACAAGAGACTCGGACGGTGTTCCTTCTATGATACTGATCATTATTGGAAGCACGCGGGGGGTTCCCAACCTTCCAAGTGCCCAGAACCCAGCTTTCTTGACCTCCAGCTCCTCGTCCTTCAGGAGGTCAACGAGTACACCCTCTGCAGATCGATCTCCAATGATCCCCAGAGCAAGAGCAATTCCGATCTTCTTCTGGAATTCATCTGTAGATCTCAGCTCTTCAATCAAAGTCTCAGCATTCAGCCAACCCAATTTTGCAGAAGAGATGTACGCTCCTATTGCCACCCGGTGGAGTTGGGAGTTGAGAAGGATCTTGTAGACCTGCTCGAACTCACCTTGGGAGTAGTCGATCCACCTGAATGTGGCGATTCTGTTCTCCACAAATCCGAAGCTGAACTCCTTGATCGCGTTCTCAATTTCGGGCGGCCATACGGTGATGGCGAAGCCTACGAAGAGTGGGACGACCGACCACGAGAATGTCGTGATTGCTGCACTCCTTGTCCAGATGAGCAAGTTCATCACCAGCAGTATCTGGAGGGACTGGATCAGCCGTGTTCTCCATGATTTCTGGAAGAAGTACCCCCTTCTCATCGACCGTACCATAAAGTAGCTGCCAAGACCAAGAAGTACAGACGGTAGAGCCCCGAAGAAGACGATGTACCGGATCTTGTTCTCAAAGTCGAGTAGTTCGATCTGTCTCAACCCACCTGCGAGGAAAACAAGGTAGAGATACCCGAGTGAGAGCAGGATCGAGACGACGGTAGTGTTATACCACCACGGCTTATCCCCATCGAGGTAGACTGTGTCTGCCCTTACATCTATAGGAAACAGCTCATTTCTTGGTAACAGGTCGATGGTACGCATGATGTCGTACTGTGAGGTTGGTGGAGGAAGA
>JALWRB010000033.1 GCA_027077875.1 Candidatus Heimdallarchaeota archaeon | reverse complement strand
CTCCGAACTCCAATCTCTCGACTTTTCCCTGATCGCCCTCGCAGGATACATGAAGATCCTGTCGGAGGACTTCATCCAGAGGGTAGCTGTCCCGATAGTGAACATCCACCCTAGCCTTCTCCCCTCTTTCCCGGGACTTCATGCACAGAGGCAGGCGATCGAAGCTGGCGTAAAGTACTCGGGTTGCACAGTGCACGTAGTCAACCCCGTGGTCGATGGAGGACGAATCCTTGACCAAGAAATGGTCGAGGTTCTGGCGGGTGACGACGAGGAATCACTGTCAGAGAGGATTCTCGAAAAGGAACATATCCTCTATCCAAGGGCACTCTCTGCCATAGCCTCGGGTAGGATTAAATTGTGAGACCCACCTAAAATTTTATTTGAACCTGATCTATACCGAGCTCGAAGAGCACTGTGTGTGGCGTATTGGGAATCCAAGGAGAGATTCAACTGGCTGCAGCAAAAAGCTTGCTGCAACTGCTTGTCCATCGTGGACAGGATGCAAGTGGATTAGTGTGGGTGGACAGCTATAAGGTCCAGAAGAGATCAAAGGCCAAGGGACCACCAGCGACTATAGAGATCGATGACGAACTTGCCCTATGTGTTATCGGGAGTACACGATACCCCACCCTTGGAAACAGGAGGGGACACGTGCCCAAGGACAAGTTTGCACAACCTTTTTCCTATCAGACCAAATACGGAACTCTCTCGCTAGCCCATAACGGCAACATTACGAACATGGCAGAGATATCGGAGAAGGAATTTCAGAGTGATGCGGAGCTGATCACCGAGCTCCTCGGGCAGAAGATCGATGAGGAGGGATCTCTTGAGCTAGGACTCACAGCAATCAGCAGAATCCTTGATGGGGCGTACTCGATCGTGGGAATTCTTGGCAACGATCTGTTCTGCTTCCGTGACCCCAGAGCCATCAGGCCCCTTGTCTTCGGGAAGAGCGGTACCCATGCGGTATTCGCTTCCGAGAGCATCTGTCTTCAGCAGGCAGGCGTGGATGTGATAGAGGACGTGAAACCCGGCGAACTGATACTGGTCACACCAGAGTTGAAGGTGACAAGGAAACAGCTGGCCGTGCCCGAGAATATATCCCACTGCTTCTTTGAGTACGTGTATTTTGCCTCCTCAGTCTCCGATCTAGAGGGAAGAAATGTCTACGCTACCCGTTTGCAATTGGGGGCAGAACTCGCATCCGAGCTCAAGGGAATCGATGTTGACTACATCGTACCAGTCCCAGATACATCAAAGGCAGCTTGTGAAACTATCAGTGAGAAGCTGGATATCCCACTACGAGAGGCCATAATGAAGAACAGGAGTTCTATGAGGACATTCATCATGCCCGGACTTGACGAGCGGGAACGTGCAGCCAAGTCAAAGTATCTTTTCGTTGATCGCTTCATCCGTGGGAAGAGGCTTCTCATCGTAGATGATAGCATTGTCAGGGGATTCACCACCATGTTCCTCATTAAAATCCTCAAGGAGAGAGGAGCAAAGGAGGTTCATGTTGCAATTACGTGCCCACCACAGCGTTATGCCTGCTACTACGGGGTTGACTTTGGGACGGACAGGGAACTGATCGCGAGGAATGACACCCCAGTCGAGCGAATAAGAGAAATGATCGGTGCGGACTCTCTGACTTACCTTTCGATATCCTCTCTCAAGAAGGTTCTGAAGACAGAGTCATTGTGCACCGCGTGCATAGATGGGAACTATCCCACACCAAACGGGAAGACCATCCGCCTCCGCATCCTCAAAGGGGAGATGGATGACAGAACCACACACTACGAAGTTCCAAAGATGAAGTAATTTGTGAAAATTTTTTTGGGAATTCACGTGAATTTGAACCAACCTCTTAATATACACCACCACCATGATATCCTGTGTCTGTTGAGGAATTAGTATCTAGCACGAAAAAGGAAATAGAGACCCTGTTTGAGAGATTTGAAAACGATCTAAAGGGTGAGTTGGAAGGTTATTCCAAGAAATACGAGTCCCTGAAGGCCACAGTTGCGGAAATCGAGAGGGATAGAGACAGTTGGAAAGCGAAGTTCGAGGAAGCCGATCAGAAGATCAAGCGAATTGAGGGGCAACTCGAAGAGACTGTCTCCAAGCTTGAGGAAGCGTCCAAGGACAAGGACAAGAAGATCGACATGCTTGAGCTCCTCGATATCTACCTTGGACTGGTCAACAACGTATTCGAGTCCAGCACTCACGTCAGACTGCTACTCATGCTCCATGGAGGGAAGGATCAGTACACCATGGATGAACTGGTAAAGAGCTCAGGAATCGGAGGACTGGCAGTAAGGCAAGCGATCCATGACTTGAGGAATGCCGATGTCCTCGATTACGATGAGGAGAAAGGAACAATCGTCCTGAAGCAGAGATTCATTGACTAGAGTTATATGAATTCTGAGAATGGATAATTGAATTAATTGATCAAAGGTTATCGATCGCGTATCCCAGATTGGGATCGTAGTCTGCATTTATGTCTCGTTTGATGACACGGTCAACATGGTGACAAGCAACATAGTGATCTGTTTTGATCTTCACTGCAGGAGGTCGTTTCTTACACATTTCAGTAACATAGGCACACCTAGGATGGAACCTGCAGCCCTTGGGAGGATCTATCAATTGAGGAACACTTCCAGGGATTGTTGCCAGCCTTCCCTTCCCCTTCTTGAACGAGGGGATAGACTCCAGTAGAGCAATGGTGTATGGATGGTGTGGATCCTTGAAGATCTCGCGCGTGGGTCCCGATTCGACTACACGTCCTCCATAGAAGACATGAATCCTGTCAGTGTTCTCAGCTACGACTCCTAGGTTGTGGGTTATCAGCATCATGGAGAGCTTGTGCTCCTCTCTCATCCTCTTGATGATGTCTAGTACTTGAGCCTGAATTGTCACGTCCAGAGCGGTCGTTGGTTCATCAGCGATGAGCAAGGATGGCTGGAGAGCGAGAGCCCTCGCGATAAGTATCCTCTGCCTCATCCCACCCGAGTACTGGTGCGGATAATCGAAGATCCTCTTATCTGCTTCAGGGATACCGACTGCGTGCATCATCTCCACAGCGAGTGCTTCTGCCTCTTCCTCTGTGAGGAACTTGTGCAGCATGATGACATCAATCATCTGTTCTCTGATGCTCATGACTGGGTTCAGGGCTGACAGCGGATCCTGAAAGAGAAGAGCAATCTCCTTCCCCCTTACCGTTCTCATCTCTGAGGGTGTGAGGGCCAGTAAATCTACGCCCTTGTAGAGAATCTGTCCATCGACAACTTCCCCGTTCTTGGGAAGGATCTGGAGAATCGACCGTGAAGTCACAGTCTTTCCACAACCTGACTCTCCTACAACACCTACAGACTCATTGTACCTGATGTCGAATGACACACCATCAAGTGCTTTCACCACACCTGCTTCAGTTCTGAAGTACGTGTAGATATCCCTGACATCCAAGATTCTATCTTCTGACTCGTGACTCATTTCTTAGCCTCCATTTCTATTTTTTCAGCCTTGGCTTTTTTCTCAGCGGTCTCCTCCTCCTTCTTCTTGAGGAACTCCTCCTTTCGCTTCTCTCTCTCGATGATCCACGGAGGGGTCTTGAGGGACTCATTGCCACCAGTCTGCCTTCTTTTCTCGGCCCTGATCTCACTTGCGATCTGGAACTCTCGGTACTTCTTGGGAATGGCCATAATCGCTGCTACGACGACTCCGACAATCATTGCTACGATGTGGAAGGATGCCATGAGGAACCCAATTCCTGTTGGATGGTAGTTACTGCTGTCGTAATTCTGCACCAAAATCGACCGATTCCGGAACTGTGTCAAGCTCTCCCATCCCTTCTGGAAATCAAGGTAGTAGTCTGGGGACTGAATGCGACCAAACTCCAAACCGAGGGTCATTGCAATAATGAACCCGACTACAAAGGTGAGCACGGGGTGTACACTGCGCTTGGTCTTATTCATGTAGATCACTAGCATGATTGAACTGATGATAATAGGTAGCCAGACGATTCCAATGAAGAAAACGTTGAATTTCTTGGCTCCGAAGGAGACATCATATCCGAATGGATTTTCGGGGAAGAAGGCATAGTCCTTGGTCCCAAGATCCTTGATCTTAGAGTCAACTATTGGAGACCACCCTGCCTCCATCAAGACATAGAGGGGAATTCCAAGGAATATTGCAATGAAGGGCGAGAATATCCACGATAGTATCCCCTGATTGAAGGGGGTGATGTACGCTGGGTTCTGATTCAGCCCGTAATACCAGAACAGTGAACCAAAATACTCTGGACCGCCGAAGATTCCCTCGGGGGTAAATCCTACTCTGGCGATGTTGAAGATAATCATTGCTAGGAGAGTATTGACCCATAGTAAGTAGAACCAGACTAGTGACGGATGTGAAAAGAATCCACCTATACCCGTGATAACAGGATTTGGTGATTTGGGGGTAACAACTTCGATACTTTCAGACATATTCCTCACTCCTTAACCGTGTGTAGCTTGATGACTTCCTCGTCCTCAGGATAGTGGCATGCTGCCCAGATTTCGCCTCTGATGTGCTTTAGTACGGGACTCTCCTCATGGCATTTTGGTTGAACCTTGTAACACCGGGGTGCAAACCTGCATCCAGGTGGTAGGTCGATTGGTGAAGGGACGTCACCTGTGAGAATGACTTTCTTCTTCTCAATGTCAGGATCTGGGAATGGTATCGCGCTGATCAGGGACACAGAGTATGGATGGGCGGGCCGTTCAAAGACCTCATCAGTTGGACCAATCTCCACGATTCTCCCGAGATACATGACCGCGACACGATTGGACACGTGCTTGACCACCGATAGATCGTGTGCTATGAAAATTATTGAGACATTCATCTCCTTCTGGAGATCCTGCATTAGGTTGAGAATAGATGCCTGCACCGATACGTCAAGTGCGGACACGGGTTCGTCAGCAATTATGACATCAGGCTTCATGATGAGTGCACGAGCAAGTCCGATACGTTGCCTTTGTCCTCCAGAGAACTCGTGGGGGTAGCGCATTGCATGGTAGTCCTCAAGCCCCACCTTCTTCAGCATGCGGAGAACGGCACCATACTGATCGTCCTTCTCCAACTGGTGAATCATCAGGGGCTCCATGAGTGTATCTTTCACCATCCGCCGGGGGTTCAGGGAGTTGTAGGGATCCTGAAACACCATCTGAAGATTCCGGGTGATGTCCAGTTTGATCTTCTTGTCCGTCTCTTCGTGCACATTTCTTTCTCCTAACCAGACCTGCCCAGTGGTCGGTTTTTCTAGTCCCACGACCATCTTGGAGAGAGTGGATTTCCCACAACCAGACTCTCCAACCAGACCAAGTACCTCTCCTCGGAAAAGCTGGAGATCGATACCATCAACGGCCTTAATGTGCCCAACAGTCTTGGAAAAGAGTATACTTTGAGTTTTAATTGGGAAGTACTTTCTCAGGTTCCTGAGCTCCAGAACTACTTCCATGGACTCCGCATTACTAGGGGACCCGGGAAAAACTTCAGAATCTTGCTGAAACATTTCCGTTCCATCACCCTTAGTATCTATTTGCTCGGATGAACTCACAAATCTCAATCCAAATAGACTTTCTTAAACAAATCGATTCCAGAGGGAGTCCAAGATTATTTTCCAGATTTATACCGTCATTGAGGCGAAGACGACGAGGATTATCCCCATGAGTAGATAGATTATTCCTCGCTTCAGTGTCTTCCCAGCAGGTGTGATCTTCCTCCGAGATCGAGTCAGTGAGGCCCAAAATCCTGCTATAGATGGAGAGGATCCAAAACCAATCGACAGTACAGATAGAAGGAAGAGGAGGGCTGCAGCTCCAAGTAAAAGGGATTCGTAGTAGAACTGAGCATTTGTTATAATCGAGCTCAGAAGCAATGTGAAAATAAGGTAAAGAACGAAGCTAGCAACTACAGAATAGAGAATAGAGAAAACGACATCAAGGAGGTCCCTCCTGTAGGATTCAATTTCAGAAGAGGGGGGAGTATAGGAACCCGATTCTTGGAATAGTGGCTCCTTCTCAGGCATGGTAACCTACTCTTTCAACTTAGGATCTAGTGCATCCCTTACCGCATCTCCAAAGAGGTTGATGGCGAGAACAAGGAAGAATATTGTAAATCCAGGGATCAGGGCCTGCTCAGGATACGAGTTAAATTGGGCCCGACCATTAGACACCAAGGTTCCCCACGAGACAGTGGTCGGGTCTCCAAACCCTAGGAAGGCGAGACCCGCTTCCGAGAGAATGGCACCACCTATCAGGAGAGCGGAGAGGATGATGATACTGGTCAGTACATTGGGAAGAACGTGAATGAGGATAATCCTCCTGTCCCGTGCACCTATTAACCGTATAGCATCGATATACTCTAGGTTACTCACCTGCTTGGTGTTTGCAGTGACCAGCCTTGCAAGCCCAGCCCAGCCGAAGAACCCAAGGATCAACGTGATGATCTGGATCGTTGACAAGTTGCTAAGGACGGGTACTTCTCCGTTCTTGATCGCTGCGAGGAGGATGAGGGCCATGATGAGGAAGGGAAGCGTGAGGAAGATATCGGTGATCCTCATGAGAACCTCCTCTACCCATCCCTTATAGTATCCGGCCAAAAGACCTACCGCAGTGCCGATGATAACTGAGATCAGGGTGGCGAACAGACCGACGAGCAATGAAGTCTCCGTCCCTGCCAGTAGCTGGGAGTAAACATCAAAGCCCACGGGGGAGGTCCCTGCGGGAAACTTGAGATTCGGTCTTCCATATGCCCCACCACCGAACCTCTGGATGTCACCAGGTGCGTACGATTTGGGGTCATAAGGAATGAAAAGTGGGAAGAAGATGGCTATCATGATGTTGAACAGAATGTAGTACATGCTGACCAGTGCGATCTGGTTACGCTTGATCCTGTCAAACACGATCACCCATTCACTCTTTGATTTTTTGGGCTTCAGGGTGGGGGTTGCTCCAGAGGTCTTGGTTTCATATGTCATGGGTTAGTCCTCCTATAGGGATATCCTCGGATCGAGGAAGGTATAGACCACGTCTACAATCAAATTGGAGATCAGGGTCATAAGTGTGATGATCATTGTGATCGCCATTACCGAAGTATAATCGAAAATTGCGAGCACCGACAGGAAGTAGTTCCCGAGTCCAGGGTAGCTGAACACCGTCTCTGTGATTGGAGCACCTGCTAGAATACCTCCGAAGCTCAGACCAAGGAAGGTGACAAGCGGGAGCATCACGTTCTTCATAGCGTGTTTTCTCACAACGACGTATTCACTGAGACCATTTGCTCGTGCCGCAGTGATATAATCTTGGATCATGACCTCAAGCATCTCTCCCCTTGTCAGTCTTGCGAAAGTTGCCATTGTAGCGAAGGCAAGGGTCAGCACTGGGAGAACAAGATGTATCATGCTGTCAGCAGTGTAGGAGGTGAAGAGGTTGAACCAGCTCGACCAGAATTGTGGATTGTCCAGATTCCCCGCAGCATATGTTCCGAAAAAGTCTTGCGGGGTCGTCGCGCAGTCAAATTCGTTCGTAGTACACGCAGAGGCAAATTTGTATGTCTCGGAGTGTGCCTTACCCCCGGGGAACCAGTTCAACCCAGTCCCACCGAATATGATGATGGCAAGTATACCCGTGACGAAGATGGGCATGGACAGACCGATTAGGGCTATAGAGGAGACAATGCCATCCATAACCGTCTTGTGGTAGTACGCTGCGAGCACACCGATGATAACGCTGATGAAGAATGAGATAAGTAGGGAGGTTAGTTGCATCTTGAGAGTCTCCCATATTCGAATATCGATGTTCTCAGCCACGTCGACGACGGGCTTGAAGGCCACACCGAGATCACCGTGGATGAAGTTGTTCAGCCAGATGAAGTATCTCTCGAGGAGAGGTATATCTTCTCCAGCCTTTGGATGACCCGGAGGATAGATTAGCCCCCACCTTGCTTTCAGTGCCTTGGCCTTCTCTTCTCTCGCAGTCCGTGTCTGTCCTAGAGCAGCCTTCACGGGGTCTCCAAGTACATTCATGGCGAAGAATGTGAAGGTCGCAATAAGGAGGAACATGGGCACGATGGCGAAGAGCCTCCTGAGTGTGAACACAACAATCCTGTTCTGTATAAAGGTTACTAGTTCACCATACTCAAGGATATAGTAGAGCATAGCGGGACCGAAGGTCAAAGAGAAGAACATGTAAACTATGTTCGAGTTGCTGAAGAGGATGGCACCCGTAGAGGTGACCATGAATGAAATCGAGAGAAGGGTCTTCATGAACCGGCTCTTTATCTTTGTGGCCTTGATGACCGCGGTCATCAGGATAAAGATCGAGAGGAAGGCCAGGACCCATGTAATGGCAATATTGTTCTGTGCTTCTGCAATCTCAGCGAATTTCTCAGCCTCTGATCCATAGACCTTCTTGGCAATGGTTGCAGGTTCAATCATAGCCTGTGTTATGAGATAAATCTGAAAGATAGAATACAGTATAAGGTAGACAATTGTCGAGTTCTCAGCAATTGCCATACTCAGAGCATTCTTCGGTGGTTCGACTTCATTCATCATATGCTATCCCGATCTAAGTTTAAATCCTTAAAACACTTAGCAATGAACATATTTTAATTTCGAATAAATCAGGGGGGAAAACTATTCATCCCTTGCAATCGAATCCTTGAGATTAATAAGGTGGGGAAGAATTTCCTCTTCCACATCAGGATCGGGCATTTTCTTGACCAGCAATCTCCATAGATAGATCATCACGGCGAAGATAACTATGACGAAAACGAACCCTAGAATAGCACCACTCTCTGCAACGGAAGGAGGCTGAATTGTCACGGTCTCAAGAGTGTACGTGTCTCCACTCCCCTCAATGAACAGGATCTCATATTCACCCTTAAGGAGGAAAATATTCGGAGAGTAGTGGACAACCTGCTCTGATTGGGTAACACCAGTGACTGAGGACTTCTCCTCATCGATTATTCCATCCGAGACTACTATTGTTCCAAGGAAGACATCGTAAGAGAATCTGTTTGTAGTGGTGTCGAAGTTGTCACGGAGAGACCACGTGAGAACAGCTTGACCATTGATCAGAACACCATCCA
>JALWRB010000032.1 GCA_027077875.1 Candidatus Heimdallarchaeota archaeon | reverse complement strand
CTAGGTGACCTTGTGGACTACATGATCGATCTGGGTCTTGACTACTTGGTGAAGGCCGTGGACGCGGTACCAGGTCGGCTGGTCGTCATGGTTGGAAACGAGAGTGACCACTTCCAAGGGGTGCGGATGCCAGAGGACGACACCCTGAATCCAAGGGAGGGCCTCCTCAACCGCCCGGGCGAAGGGGGAAACGTCATGGGGCTTAGCTCTGCCGTGTTCTCCCTTGCAGCGATGCTCAACCAGTCCGGCTCTCTCGACTCTGTCCGCTATGCGACTCTCCTCTTCGAGATGGCCGTTAAGCAGTCCGAACCTCACAACAACTTCGCCTACAGTGAGGTAACGTCGACCGACGAGCTCGCCTTGGCGGGAATACTCCTCTCCGAGGCCACGGGCAATGTAAGTTACCTCAAGCAGGGTCAGGACTACCTCGCGGCCTACGATGACGAGGACTTTCTCTCCCCCGCTGCTGCCCTGTCCCAGATCTTCAGCGGTGAGCTGTCCGGCATCCGGGGAGTGCTGGGGTGGCACTCCTCAGTGGCCAAGTCGGACTCGTTCGGATACATCTGGGACGAGTACTTCTGGGGGAACCTCCCGCGAGCTCTGGAGGTCGGTGTGTACTCCATAAGGGTCGATGACGGGAAACTCGCTGGCTATGCTTGGGGGCACGCCACGGGTGTGAACCCATGGGGGTATTCGATGGTCACGGGCTACGGTGAGACCTACCCGACCATCCACCACCACCAGATGGAGAAGCTTACTGGGAACCTGCTCACTGGAGCGCTCTCTCTCGGTGGGGCATCGGGTAGCGTGCTGGAGGAGAACTCTTTGCCCAATCCTGGCGGTGAGTTCCAGAGTGAGAAAGCATCTTTCTACCCCACCTTTGAGAGCTATGTGAACAACGAGCCGACGATCTACACAAACTCCATCCTTCTTCTGTTCTGCCTTGCCTTTGCAGAAGGAGGATCGAGTAGCTGAAGTGAGGAGGGTCTTTCAATCCGATTCAGTTTATCCTCTGCGGAAGTTGTGATCGTGGTGGGGTTTGAACAAACGATGTGTTTGTAAAGAAAAACGATTGTATGAGTATGTTTCTCTAGGTAATTATAAATATTATCACACACTGTGCTGTACCTGTGAGAAATACTGCTACTGTCATCACGATTATCTGTCTTTTTGCTCTACTATCCAGTGTAACGGGACTAGGGTTGGAAGGCGCATCACCTCTTTGGGAATTCAAGATGGGGGATGGTACATTTTCCTCCCCTGTGCTTGGTGATCTTGACGGAGATGGGGTGCTGGATATCGTCGTTACCTCTCAAGATGGTCTGGTTTACGCGCTCAGATCCAATGGCACCCTCCTCTGGAATTATGACACAGATACCGATCTCCTAGCTTCTCCTGCTCTTGGTGACATCGACGATGACGGTTTACTAGAAGTCGTCATACGTACAGGTGATAATGATATCGTGGTGCTGGACTCACATGGGGGAGTGCTCTGGAACTATACTTTCGAAGAGAAAGGGACCTCTCCCGTGCTAGGAGACCTTGATGCTGACGGACAGATGGAGATAGTGGTGGGATCAATTGACGGTCATATCTACACGCTATCTTCAACGGGATCGCTCCTCTGGAGCTACAGAACCGGTAGCGAAATCTACAACTATCCTGCGCTCTCGGACCTGGATGGTGATGGATTGCTTGATGTTATCGTTGCTAATAACGACCCAAAGATCCATGCTATTGACAGTACCGGCTCATCGGTATGGAGTGTCACGACAGAGAGTGTTGTCTCATCACCGGTAGTTGGTGACCTCAACAACGACGGTGAACCTGAAATTGTGTTTAGATCATTTGATAGGAAGATCATAGCTCTCCAGAACGACGGTTCATTTCTTTGGGAGTACGAATCAATGTTGTTAGGGAGGAGGGAGGGGTCTCCCGCACTGGGCGACATAGATGGTGACGGTCGCCTTGACATTGTAATCGGATCCAAAACCAGTGGTCGTGTCGATGTTATTAGTGGTGACGGCAGATTGATCTGGGAGTACAAAACTGAGAAAATAATAACTTCCTCTCCGACTCTCGGTGACATAGACGGAGATAGGTACCTCGATGTAGTTCTTGCATCTATGGATGGCTATGTCATTGCCATTGGGAACGAAGGACTTATCCAGCAGAGGTACTTGGGGGATACGTTCTTATCAAATCCCGTGCTTGTGGACCTGGGGCAGGACGGGGGTCTGGATGTCGTCATCCCCTCGTTGTCCTC
>JALWRB010000031.1 GCA_027077875.1 Candidatus Heimdallarchaeota archaeon | reverse complement strand
ATGCAGGGGTCAACCGATAGTAGTTGTCTATTTCTCTTTCTAGAACCCAGTTCTGGTCTTCGATTGAGAGTGGTTCCCTTGACCAGATACGAGCGGTATCTCCATTGGTCAATGGAAGTTTCTCAACTGGTGCAACCCATCCCAAAGATTTGTTGTAGTTATCAACAATTATCTCTCTCTGAAAATTAACTAGTTTGTTCGTCCATGTTGTACCCCTGAAATCTATCGTGTAGAATCCAGAGGTTGTAGGTAGGTTAAACTGGTAGGAATCACCAATAAGTCCAAATTCCACGATCTTATCATTGATTGATATTTCCACTGAATCCATCCGTATAGCGCGAGAGATATACCCGATTGTCTCACCAGGAAGATAGTGTGAATACTCCACAATTCCAGATTCGACCTCAATCGAATAAGTATCGTCTACGGTGAATTCCCATTGAATTACGGATCTGTTCAGTATCATATTCTCAATAACAAGCGAGTGATTACCCAGACCCGCTGTGACCTCTACTAGGTAATCCCCTATTTCACCCGATTCCTTGAAAATCTCTATGCCATCCAAGAGGACTCTAAAGGGGTAGTTAAACGGACCCAACAGGAGTGAGAATTCCTTCTCAAGCAATACCGATCCATTGACGAGATCCGATAGCCGTATCTGTCTGAAAGGAATATTCAAGTCCAGTACTTCTTTCTTGGTGTTATTCACTAAGATGTCATACTGTCTAGTATCTTCTAGGTAGAAGACGGTCAAGTTGTACCTTCCGTAGTCAAGGGTGAGGTCAGTCATACCTGACGTATTGAATGTACCGTCAATTTCGAAGTTGTCAACATCTGAGCGAATTACATACCTAAGTGAGGAGATAGGTACCCCGTGATTTACCGTGGCAAATGTCTTTTTGAACCTGATATTCTGAACCTGTACATTGACTGCTACGTCAGAGTACAGACCAAATATTTGGGAGAAGTTAGTTGGCACAACCTTCCCGTTTTGTTTTGTGACTTCGACCCTATAGATATTCGGTGTGAGGAAGAATTTCATGCTTGGCTTAAGCGTACTCGATATGATGGGATAGGTCGATTCATTCTCATAGATCTTGACGACATAGTCCTTGAAGTTGTTCGATACATTTCCGAGGAAAAAGTTCAGCGAAATGGAATATTCCTTCAAAGCAATTTCAAAGATGTCCTTTTCAGAGATCACTGCAGGATCGTACTTAACTCGGATATGTCCAACTTGGTAGTTCTGAGCAGTTGATAAGAACCGCCCAACCGGGAGGGAAACGAGAATCTCGTCATTGTAGAACGAGTTCTCTAGAATGTTGACCACTTTGACATCAAGGCTCTTCTCAGTGATGATTGAGTCCAATGTCACCCTGTCACCTATAGCAAGACCCAGCCTCTTTGCGAGGTTTTCCCCAATAATAGCCGATGTCCCCTTGATGTCATTCGGGCCGTCTTCTTGTGCTAGTTTACCCGTTTCATCAAATGCTACCATCGATGAGAATCTTCCTGCTCGTAAGTAAATTGGAAAATCCCCGACAACAATTGGTTGCAAGATCTCGGGGCTTGTTTGAATAATTCCTGGCAAACCCTGCAAGGAGCTCTCTAGGATTTCGGGGATCATGGAGGTAAAGGGTGTGGACGCGTCCGGATTGAATATCACAACAACATTCTCCTCATCACCCAAGAAATCAGTACTTACGCTGTTAAGGTCATAGATTACAGATAGCGAACCAACAAATATTGTAGAGGAGATGATAATGACAAGAATACTGTTATACATCCTTCGTCGGGGAATGATCTGTTTAAGTTTGATAAAGTCTAAGAACGAACCCATTAGCTCTGCCTCCTGAACCTGTTGTAGATCGGGATTGCGGAAGCTCCAAGAGCTATGAGTTGACTCTCGATTATTCTTTGCAACCCTTGACCTAAGTATATCTCGGGGGGTATGAACACCCCAATTCCCAAGACAGTCAATAGTGAAAAAGCTGAATTGACGAAGATGAACGAGATCAGTATTCCGAATACAGCTCCGATCAGTCCTATAAGTGACGCTTGACCTGCAAATAGGATTATGATCTGACCAGTTGTGAAACCTATTGATCTCATCACTCTTATTTCGGCTTCGGATTCATCTATAATATTCTTAATCAGAATTGCAATAGACATGAAGCTCAAGGCAGAGATCATCAGATAGAGATAGTACATAACCTTGACAATCTGTTTTGCAGAAGCTTGAATGAACCTGTCTTTTCCGTTAGAAA
>JALWRB010000030.1 GCA_027077875.1 Candidatus Heimdallarchaeota archaeon | reverse complement strand
AGCCAGTCCGTGAGAAAGTATTAGACCTGATTGAGCAAACGGGGCCATCCACAGGTCTATTCCACGAATACGAACTCAAGCTCGCAGCAGAGATTGTCAAACATGTTGAATCGGTCGATATGTTCAGGATGCTAGGTAGCGGTACAGAGTCTGTGATGGCTGCAATCAGGGTGGCAAGGCTGGCCACGGGGAACAAGAAAGTAATAAAACAGGGAGCAGGCTACCACGGATGGAGTGACCAGTTGGTCTACAGCCTCCACATCCCAGGAACAAGAAGGTACGAGGCACACGGTATACCTTCAAACGTGAGCAAGCATACTCAAGAGGTCTACCCTAACTCAATCGATTCCCTGAGGAAGAAGCTGAGACTAAACAGGATCCGGGGTGGAACTGCCGCTGTGATTCTGGAACCACTCGGTCCCGAGAGTGGCACTCGCCCAGTAGACAAGGAATATCCGAGAGAGGTTGCGGAGCTCTGTGAGGACTATGGAGCTCTACTCATTTTCGATGAGGTGGTCACCGGATTCAGAATAGGGCTGAAGGGAGCTCAAGGGTATTTTGGTGTGAGACCCGATCTGACCACCTTTGGGAAGATCGTGGCAGGAGGTTATCCCGGTGCAGGGGGTCTAGGAGGTAGGAAGGACCTTATGGAATATTTAGCAGCAGGAGTTGAGAGTGGTAAGAAGAGGGCTTACGTGGGAGGTACGCTGGCAGCAACCCCTCTGAGCTCCGCTGCCGGATACTTCACAATAAAAGAATTGGAAAAAACAGAAGCGTGTGTAAAGGCGGGTAAATTTGGAGATAGACTAACCAAGGGGCTGACCGAGATTATGGAGGATAATTCACTCCCATTCGTGGTATTTAACCAAGGTTCAATCGTTCATCTCGAAACCGTTGCCACCATGTTCACAGACTTGAAAATCAACTTTAACATACTCAAGACAATCAAGGACGTGAAAAACCGTAAGCACAAAATGGAAGAGATGGGCGCAGCGTACACTGCTCAGGGGATCATTACACTTGCTGGGAGCAGGATGTACACCAGCCTTGCCACTGATGAGAAGGTCATTGACGAGGCACTCGGTAGATTCTCAGAGGTGTTCAAAGAGATGGAGGTGAGATCATGACCGGTTTTGTCTTTGCCCATGATGTTGGCACCGGGAGCGTCAAGACCCTACTGGTGTCAGATTCGGGAGAGATTGTTGCAGAATCCATCGAGGAGTACGACCTAATCTACCCTAAACCGGGATGGGCGGAACAGAATCCTGAGGACTATTGGACAGGAGTGGTGAGCAATACAAGGAGAATTCTGGAAGGGAGAATGATTCCTAAGGAGGAAATCCTCGGGATAGTCTTTACAACCCAAGCTCTCGGGATTATTCCTATTAGCCACAAGGGAGAGGTTCTGCACAATAATATATCATGGCTCGATGACAGAGCTCAGAGTGAGGCAAACCATATGATGAATATGTTCGGTGGGAAACGGATGTTCATGCGTATATTCGGTTTAGAAATCACTGGGAAAGACGTCATCCCGAAGTTAAGATGGCTAAAAAAGAACAAGAAGGATATGTACGAGAGAACGAAATATTTCTTGGATGTAAATGGATTCCTGAAGTACAGGGCCACGGGAGAGATGGTTGCAGAGTGGTCGGGGGCATGCTCGTACGCTTTTGATCTGAAGAAGAAGGACTTTGACCGACTGGTTTTCAAGATCATGGGAATAGACACCAAGAAGCTTCCTCCCTTAGTCAACTCCGTACAGAAAGTGGGAGAAGGACTGACCGAGGAAGCCGCTGATGAGATGGGACTTTTAGCGGGTACACCGGTATTTGGGGGATGTGATGATGTCCCTAGTGCTCAGATTGGATCGACGGCAATCGAGGAGGGAGAGGCCCACATGTACTTGGGGACATCCTCGTGGATTTCTGTATCCACTATGGGTACACCTGCATTCAAGAATGGCATCGCCGTTCTCCAAGGAGGAGACCCGGAAAAACGGGTAGTAGTAGGAGTCACGGAATCAGCGGGAAAGAATATCGAATGGGTAATAAGCGGGTTCTACAAGAAGGAGCTTAGTGAGCTGGGATGGGAGGGTATCTACGGTCTCGTGGAGGAAGAGATACAAGAGACCGAACCCGGAGCTGGGGGACTGATCGTCACACCATGGGTGGCTGGTGAACGTTCACCAGTCGCTACGACAACCACCAGAGCAACTGCATTCAACCTCACACTCCGCCACAACAGAAGCCACGTCGCCAGAGCTGTCTACGAA
>JALWRB010000029.1 GCA_027077875.1 Candidatus Heimdallarchaeota archaeon | reverse complement strand
CCCTCACACATGCACTTCCTGTGATCAAGTCTCCTCTCCCATGCACAAGAGCTTCGTACAACCAAGTCTCAAGCCCCTTGCCCATGAACTTCCTGCAATCAAGTCTCCTCTCCCATGCACAAGAGCATCCGGTAGTTATTTTGCTACAGCTCGTACTGTTGGGAGCAGTGAGGTGGGTAATTTCTCTTCTCCCTATCTCGTCGTGTGGTAAATTTATATCCACGCGTACATGAAATCAGCTGTGAAGTACAGGGATATACTGCTCATGTCCATCCTCATCGTCCTCATCTCACATCTCACCACCGGGGTCTTCTTGGACACGACCTCCACAGGTTCCACCAAATTTCTCTTGAATGCGTGGAACATCAACAACTCCAACCTGAACACCATCAGGGTATGGTCAGGGGGTGTGAGGAACTACGAGCTGGACATATCACCCTCGGGGTACAAGCTTATTGTCGAGGACTACGACAGCGATATGGTGAACATCAGACAGTTCACTATCGATCTTCCCAGAAGTATCCTCCCCGAGATACATGTCCTCGATGACGGCTCAACCGCCCTCTACTTCGACTCGGTGGGACAGGACGCACCCCTGACCGATACCAACTTCTACGTCTACTCCAACGGAAATCTGGTCTACAGCGAGAACCTCCTGGGGGCTCTCTATGAAATGACTGGGAGCGACCGGGGATTCGCCCTTGTCGTCGGTGCAGAGGTAGGGATCGTTGACCAGTTCCCTGACCAGTTCCTCATGCTCTCCCAGGTCAACTCCCAGCAATCACGCATCAATATGTTCCGATGGAGAGGCAATGGCTTCGTACCGGACTCGGTTCTCGAAATACCCTCCACCGAGTCCATCGAGGAGATCGCCTACATCGACGATCGCCTGTACATCAACTCCGCCGACGGGACCTTCAGCCAGCAGCTACTCTCCGCTACAGTACCCTACGACGAATTCGATGTCACGAGGTACTCGCCCGACCTCGGTGAGTCCTACACCCTGCTCCCACTGCCGGATCAGGTAAATGTCGCCATCCAGCGGTTAGGCGGAAAGATCGAGATCATCGGGCAGGACTCGGAGCTTCTGTACACCACTGATGAGCCACTCAGCTTCGCCCCCGCGACAGGGCAGGTAGGCAGACCCGTGCTCCTCGACGTCACGATGGCAAGGATGATCAGCACCGAGAACGGGTGGTTCATCCCACTCGAAAAGACCGGGCAGTCAGCCTACGACGAATTCGCCATCGGGCTGTTCATCTCGGAGAACTCGGTGTCCCCAGTCGTGATCGACTCCTTCGCAGATAACATGATCCCCCTTGTCGAGTCATCCACGATGGAGTACCTCGGTATGGTGTCGGAGATGCTGTTCTATATCTACTCCAGCAACAACGCATCAAAGGTCGTCAGAGTAGCTTCTACTGGATCGTCAGCCTCCTTGATCACCCCATTGAACTTCTCATACGCTCTAGATGTACTCGTCATCGGTGTCAACATCTATTTCCTGTCAAGGATGAAGAGGACAAAGAGCGTGCAGGAGCTGTATCCAAAGTCACCCCGTGATCGGTAAGGCGCACATTCACCCCTTGGACTAACGTTTATGGGGTATTGGATGATGGCCGGTAAGCTAGGCACTCGCTCCTTGCACGAACGACTATTAAGATCACAACTGGGCAAGGTACTTCACACAGAACGCCGCTGCGCCGAAACCATTTCCGACATTGACAGTCACAAGACCGGGAGAACAACTCTGCAGAGCGGAGTACAACGCAGAGACTCCCTCGCCACCAAGACCGTAGCCAACAGGACTCGGAACCGCCACGCAAGGTAACCTCGTCATCCCGGGAACAACAGAGAAGAGAGCACCCTCCTGACCAGCAACCAAGACCAGAACCCTCACCGTATCTACCGTCGAGACCTCCTCAATCGCTCGCCTCGTCCGCTCTATGTTCGCAACTCCAACGTCCTGCAGACGGTACGTACCTATCCCATGAACCATCAGCGAGACCTCGATCTCGTCAACAACCTCAGAGTCACTCGTACCCGCCGCTATCACCCCGACCTCAGGAACCAACTCCCTCCTCTCGAACTTCCCGACAACTAACGTCGACGAACGGTGAACCGCAAGAATGAACTCCTTGGCGATGAGTGCAGCCCTGTCCTCACTCACACGAGTAACCAGCACGTAGGGCTCCTTCGACAACGCAGCCTCGATCGACAACAAAAGATCTGAATCGCTCTTACCCTCAGCTAATATTGCCTCCACAACTCCTGTCCGCTCACGACGGTGGTGATCATACCTAACTCTTGTCACGTGCCCACAGTAAAACCGTCAAATAAAGCACAATCGGTACCGGCGTAGACCAACTATAGAGCCACCAACGCACTTAAAGCAGTATAGACTATATTGAACCATCAATGCACACAAAGCAGTATAGATTATGTAGAACCATCAATACACACAAAGCAGTATAGATCATGTAGAACCATCAACGCGCATAAAGCAGTATAGACTTACTGTAGAACCATCAACGCACACAAAGCAGTATAGATCATGTAGAACCATCAAAGGACTTAAACAGTGCAGACCAACCTAACAAGGGGATAAGCTTACGGGAAAGTTTGTCAAACAAAGCACAATGGCAGAGAAGGAAAGCAAGAGTAGGACAGTCTAATAAGGCATAATGGCAGGGAAAGAGACCAGCGTTAAAGCAGTCAGTCGGTAGAAGCATAGACCAAGAGTGGATGGTAGGAGCGTAAATCAAGAGTGGATGGTAGGAGCGTAGACCAAGAATAGATGGTAGGAAGGTAGACCTGCAGTAAATTCGTCAATCGGTATGGCTGTAGATCAAGAGCTGAACACAATGATAGAGAAGGAGACCAGCGTTAAAGCAGTTAGTTGGTAAGGACAGAGACCAAGAGTAGAACACATTCGGTATGTGTAGACCAACGTTAATCAGTCTAGCAAAGCACAATGGCAGTAAGGTAGACCAGCGTTAATTAGTCTAATACAGCACAATGGCAGGAACGGAGGCAAACAGTACAGCAGAATAGGCTAATAAAACAGTAGAGACCAACTGTAGAACCGTCTAATAGCTTAATAAGGCATACCAGTAAGGTATAGATCCACCTGATAAAGCATCTGGAGCAGTGTGGATCAACCTAAATAAGGCACAATGGCAGTACAGACCGTAGAGCAATCAGAGCATAATGACAGTATAACCTAATAAGGAGGATAAGCTTACGGGAAAGCTTGTCAAACAAAGCACAATCGCAGGGAAGGAGACCAACATCAGACGCGCTCATGACCGAATTTCTTAAATTTGTATACATAGACAGCAGATTGTTCAGAACGGTTCTACATTCTGACATGCTCTAGTAGCTCAGCCGGCAGAGCGCGTCATTGGTAACGGACGCTAACTTCCGACAAAAATGTCGAGGTCGCGGGTTCAAGTCCCGCCTAGAGCTTAACTCAGGTGACCGGTTCATCGGCTCAAGGAGCTGGAGGAGATACTCTCAGAAGAAAGCCTTCTGGAGTAACAATTCATGTCCTCCAAGACGGAACGGCCTTCGCTTATTCTTCCTCGGATCTCCCCGAGGTCAAGGAGTCATTGGAGAGGGCCTTGGATCTCCTCTAGTCCGTCGGATAGGATCTCCTGCAAACGAGGCACAGAACCAGACCGCTGTAGGGGTGGTACCTCCCGTTCAGATCTCGGTAGGTATGGACGTACGGAGATTATATTTCAAGCGAATTGTGGAGGGTAGGGGCAATACACTGCCCGACAATATCTATTTTTACCTGTATATTAATCACACTGGATGAATCCTGTCAGACACTCTCAATGACAATGCCCAGCATGATGAGTAGAGGTGATATAAGGGAGATTAGGAGATAGCTGGATCAGCTCAGAAAGTATACCTGAACCTCGATTCGAGTGGTGAGAATTTACTATACTAATTACTTCCATTATTTAACCATGTTGGCGCTAGCAATTCCTCTGCACAGTTCATTAAGACCATGATTCGAATATCGTAATCGGAATCTACAAGATTCCAAGATTCATAGGAGTGACGCTTACACTACAAACGCGCGGTCTGCGGAGCCTGACAGACACGCTTCAAATTCATTGTGCATTTGTACGAGCGGGTGAAAAATTCATGTGTACAGTACGTGTACCCTGAAAATACAGAGAGAAGTGCGATCGATACTCTGATCCTGTGGCTACCTCTCGACTCATCGGGCTTAAGCTCAGTGAATCAGAGAGACCCAATCTATAACTAGAGAATAAATAAGCCCCAGAAATAGGGTGTAGTTAGAAGCGTTAGATTTAGAAAGCGCCGTACACTTCGCGACTCATGAAGAGAATAATCGTCTTGATTACAATCATACTCCTGCTTGGCTCGGGAGTCAGGGCGGAGGCTCTGCCGGAGGAGTACAACTTCGTCACGGAGGTGTCGGGCATACAGTTCCTCTCCTCGACCACCACCGCATCGGGACTACTGATTGGTGTGGGGCATTCAAACGGAGTCGATACAATACCCGGGTTGAGGGAGGGTGACCCGATTCACTCTGATAGATTCATGCCTACTGTTATGGCGTTCTCGCAGACGGGAGATATCATGTGGTCGAGGACATTCCCGGGGGACCCCTTCACTCGGCTCCGGACGATCACAGACACTGGATCCAGCGTGATGGTCTCTGGAACCATCTCGGATAGGAGCAACATGACAGACGGAGCAGTAAAGATAACTGATGGGAACTACACCGGTGAGTTCCTCATCGAGCTGGACTACGAGGGCAACGAGCTCTGGAAGGGATATTTCGGAACAGAAACGAACGTGATACACATGATCATGGAGGAGGGAAACCTGTACATAATAGGGAGTACCTATGGGGAATTTCCATTTGATAAAGCTCCTCTGCTCGAACCTAAGTCAACAAATGGGGGATTCATCGCAGCGATACGGGACGGTTCCCTAACCTTCGCTTCCTTCATCGGTGGGATACCAACCAAGATAGCGAGGAGCGGTGACTTCCTCTACGTCACAGGGGTGGTCAATGAGGAACTGGAACCGGGGCACCTGCTCAACGCCAAGAGGGGTGAGAGCGACGTATTCGTGATGAAGTACTCACTCGATGGAGAGAGGGTCTGGGGGACGTACGTCGGGGGTGACGGGATGGAGGATTTTGCATCAGCAGCCGTTGATCCCTCGGGGAATGTACATATCATGAGCTTCACGACATCCTCCTTCGAAGGAAACACGGGGTCACTCTACGCGATGGTCTCTCCCGAGGGTGACATCCTGAAGCTTGAAAATTCTCAGTACTTCAAGGGATCTACAAGTGTATTTTATGCAGGGGATGACGGGATCATAGTCGCGGGCTACAACGACACACTCGGAGCCAATACATCAATCTACTACCAGCCACCGGAGAACAAGAGCAGTCTCTTCGGCTTTTCTGCGGACTGGGAACCGATGTGGTCGGTCAATGCTCCGAATGTCCCATCGTTCAACATAAACCTCTTGGACGGTGGGGACATCTCGTATATAGGACAACCAACCATCGATATACCTGGGCAGAACGACACGTACTCCACGAGTGAGGTATCATTATTTGTTGCCTTGTCTATGCTCAACCCCTTCGCGGACGAGGACGGTGACGGGGTCTCCAATGAAGATGAGTACCGAGCAGGGACCTCCCTACGGACGAGCGACAGGAAGGGTCTGCCCCTTGACTTCCCCACTTACGGTATACTGGCCTTCGTCGCCATAGTGGCTCTCAGGAGGAAAAGATGAGGTACCTATTCCTCCTGATACTGCTCATACCAGTCCAAGCAGTCCAAGGGTACAGTGAAGGTCTGGAGATTGGCGACCGAGTGGACATGAGGGTTTACGGGGAGTTCACAAATGGAACCGTATTCCAACCCCTAATAACCATGGAGGATGTTGAGATTACGTATACTGGTTTCACAGATGGGTTCACCGAGAACATCCTTGGGATGAGAGTTGGTGAGGAGAGGACCTTTATGATCCCTAAGGAGCGGGGCTACTTTCTCTCCCCATTGGCAATTGAGACCATGCTGCTCGTGGTCTCTGTATCTCTCGTCATCATCGAACGAAAACTCATCAGGCGGGCCCGACATATCCAGTGGTGACATCTGAACAGGCAGTAATGGCTTAGTTGGTGAATACGCTGTACTATTCTCCTCCAAACACTTAACCGTAATATTTTCACCTATCTGCGTGGGTTAGTACGTAGCTTGTTGTCAAAATCAAGTATACCTGCTCGAGGTGGTAGGCAGACGACTCATATAAGGTCGAATTGATGCTGATTGAGAAACTACAGCGTACAAAGATCAAGGAACCTCTTATTCCAAGTGAGAGTTGCTTGTCACTCGCTAGACTGGGGGCCTATGAGTATCTGTGTTATGAAGTCTTCGGATGTTATGGGTTGTCAGTTCTCGAAGTATCCAAGGGGCACAGGTCTAGGTTGGTGGAGATACCTCAATCACTTCATTAGATTCAGAGGTGTAAACCGACTGTAATTCTCTTCGGGAAAAGTGGGAAGAAGATCGCACCAATTCAATCGGAGATATCATGAAGAAATCTGCTGCACGTACGGGGAGCTAGACTTCGATGCGGAGACAAGAGCTACAGCCGTCGCTCCTGCACAACTCATTTAATGGCCCAAGGAGTGAGTGAGTTAGTGCCTGATGAACAGATGAAGACTGCAGTTTACGCACATCCCACTCATACAGCCAAGCACGGAGCAGTAGGTCTTAAGGAGGAATCATAATGGGGCGAAAAATACGTCGAGGTACTCCGAGGAAATCTTTCAAGAGGATCGATCATATCAACTACATAGAGGGTACGAGACCAAGTGATTCAGTTGTAGTTTTCACCTTTCATCTTAATTTTCAGGGAGTTAAAGGTGTCAAGGAGCTGTCTGATTTTGACAATGTGACAATTAACAATATGACAAACTCCTTTCGAGAGGAGGTCATCTATCAATCGAGGCAATTGCAGAGATATTGGATGATCCAGATGGGATCTACCGTGTCCTAGATGATCCTGAAGAGAAGAATATTGAGACATGGTTTTTATGAGACACACAACCAGAGTCAAGAGAGTGATTGTGAAATTGGAGAAAGATTCCAGAAGCCATCGAGTGCCTTTGTAACATCAAGAACAGACTTTGAAAAACTGGTGAAGAACTTGGAACTCATTTGGGAACCATGACCGGTTCAATATATCTAATCAGTCCTCCAAACCTTTCAAACTCAACCCATGCGATTCTTTTTTCTTTTCCTCTGGAGAACATGAAAACAAGATCCTTCTCGTGTGAGCCTAGATGTGACATCTCATCCACAGCGTCATCATAAACCAGTAGGAGTGAATCAGCATCCATGATCACCTTTTCGGGTTTTTCACCCCATTCAATCTTGTCTTGTAGACATCTAATTGCTGCTTGCACAATTGTCTCTTCTGGGTATTCGGATATGATATTGCTGTTCATATTTATTATACTCTCTTTCCTTCATTTAATTGTTTCGACCCCGGTTTTAGAGGTCGAAGTTGATTCTGCATGTATAAGGCAAGTACTCTCTGGTCTTTTTCTATTTGATGTGTTAGATGTTCTGGATACCCTTGACTGGTACAGAACCTCGATGTCCGGTTCTCAATACTCAAACCCACGGGTATACTGCCCTATAGATTAAGAAGGGGTTGAGGAATTTCTTCTGATCAGTGGGGTACATATGGTCTGTATCGTCTGATCTCCGTGACCTCCCTGTCGATCCCGTTCTCGACCAGCACCGTTAGCACATCCTCCCGGGATGGAAGCTTCTCCTCCTCTCCCAGCTCGAGCTGGAAACTCCTTCCGTCGTGCCGTAACCTGATGACCCTGAAGCCGAACACGCGTTTGAGAGCGTCCTCCCCGATCCTGATCTCCCTCAGGATCTCGGGTCTGATCTCCACCCCCGTCCTCACCCTCGACGCTATGCAGGGTGTCGCGGGTTTCTCCGCGCTCTCCAGACCTCGGTCGGAAGCTATTCTGCGGATCTCCGGCTTGGTCAGTCCAGCAAGCACGAGCGGTGAGATGGCACCGTTCTCGAGGACGGCTCGGTATCCCGGGCGATGACCCCCGAGGTCCGAGGCATTGGTCCCATTGACCACGAGGTCGAAGCCGTTCCTCCTCCTGTAGTCCTCCAGCTTGTTGTGGAGCAGCGACTTGCAGTAGTAGCACCTGTCGGACGGATTGAGCCTGTACTCCTCACTCTCCTCGTACTCCTCGTAGTTCAGGAAGTGGAGCTCTTGTCCCATCCTCTCCGCCTCTCTCTGAGCGAATTCACGCTCGCCGATGCCGACGGACTCCCCGATCTGCATGACCAGTCTCGTCTCGGTGGCGACGTCGCTGACCAGTGAGGCCAGGACACTGGAGTCCACACCCCCTGAGTAGGCGACGATGACCCGCTTGCCCCGTACCAAGCTGTGCACCTCGTCGATCTTGGCTGCCACTGACTCGTCGTCGATGATCCTGAGCATAAGTTGAGTACTCGGCACATGGTAATAAGCATTGGGAAGGGGGAGGTTTACCCGGGAGACTGGGGTTTAAATAGCGCCAGATGGGTCGGAATCTGACATATATTGTGGGCGTCTGTACTCGCATTTTCAACGAGAATTTCGATTCGGGGTATGGGAATTTTACCGTTTCGAAATCCTTATCACTGAGGGCTGAGTACGTAAATTACCCTGCGGTCGCAGATGCGATTGTACCCTTCTAGGGATTGAAACCTAGAAGAACTAGCATACGAGTAATCCCCTTCTCCAATGTCGCAGATGCGATTGTACCCTTCTAGGGATTGAAACCTAATATTTAAATAATACAATGATCGTGCTACTTATGTCGCAGATGCGATTGTACCCTTCTAGGGATTGAAACCACGTACAATGAACGGAGCGGTCCAATATTTACACAAGTCGCAGATGCGATTGTACCCTTCTAGGGATTGAAACTTAATTTTTAGTCTTCCTTTTCTGATGCGTGGGATCTGTCGCAGATGCGATTGTACCCTTCTAGGGATTGAAACAGTATCATATTCACTTGACAATAATATGTACATTATTCCGTCGCAGATGCGATTGTACCCTTCTAGGGATTGAAACTGGTACTGATCTT
>JALWRB010000028.1 GCA_027077875.1 Candidatus Heimdallarchaeota archaeon | reverse complement strand
TACTGAGATGCCGGTCAATGCGATCGGGGAGTTCCTCCAAGACAATATCGGACCAGAACTGTGAGAGGGGGTACGTCTCGTTCATACCAAGGGGGATGAGCCCGAAAAATGGAGATGCGATGAAGATGTCTCGAACCCTCTCGCCAAGGAAGGACAGATGTTCATCGGGGACCTTCTTGTACAGTGACCTCTTCCAGTTCAGGAAGATAATATGGACCTCTGAGGAGGGAGTACTTCTGACGATGGTGCTGAGCCTCTCGTACATCATTACAATCTCAGGACGGTCAAGATCATACAAGCTACTTATCCGCATTGCAACTGGTTTGGAAACTGGAATTCCTGATCGGAGAGCCTCTGTGCCCTCAACCTTTGTGAGGGCAAACTTTGTCGCTTCCGCCAGGCCTGGAACAGCAGTCATCCTGTCTATGACAAGATCACGAAGTTGCCCCCGTGAGATGGCGAGGTGGATTTGCTTAATCTCCTGTGCAGATACCCAGAGATTGTGTTCGGCTAACAGTCGCCTCCGTTCGTCCTTATTCGTCCTTTGAAGTGTACTGGCATCGATTCTGGAACATACTGGGCAGACACATGGGAGTTCAGATAGCTCATCTAACTGGTATGTCCCGTGGGTTGTCATATATCTACCGTCTTTTGCCATCAGACTATATGCTGCGGAGTCAAAGGTGTCACAACCAAGGTAGGTTGCAAGGGCGAACATAGAGGGGTGTCCCGCACCGAACAGGTGAAGCGGGTACTTTACAGGAAGTCTCCTCCGTGCGGTGATGATCATATCGGCCATTGTGATGTAGTCTTGACGGATCATGACCTGAACCACACTTCCAAGGGCGAAAAATTTGTACGCAGAGAGCACTTCATTGCTTAGGATATCATCGAGGTACTGGTCGATAAGATCCACGTACCTTCCCCCCTGAATCGGGAGAGTCCAGCACACAGAACCATCACCCATGTATTCGAGAGATTCATGGACGCGCTCAACTGTTGTCCGCACACGTTCCAAGGCTTCGGATTTGGGGACGTCGTATCCAATGGGATGATCCATTATGACTCCGATGTCAGTCCCCACCTTCTGCTGTATCTCCATAGTTGTTCTCTTGTCCAGTTCGACATCTCCGTAGACCATCAGTTGATACGCCCCAGAGTCCATCATGATGATCCCGTCGAATCCGAGAAATTCGTGGATCTGCGGGAGTTCATTGGAGGGGAACTTCTTGCTCAGAAGGTAGGTGGAAGTGATGAACTGGTCGAAGCCAAATTCTGATCTCAAACGGCTGGGCTCAATCTCCTGTCTAGTCGGATGGACGACGGGAAAGAGAGCAGGAGTCCTCATGCTCTTGCCGTTGACAGTGTATTTTCCACGCTTTGCCAGACCGTCCCATTCGGATATCTCAAAGCTCACAAACCAGATATTCGGTATTATCAATAAAAGTTGTTGGAAGATACATTCTCTCCAAAATCTATGCGAATTTATAAATTGACAGGGTGTATTTTTTGGTGTGAGCGTTTCAAACAGAGGATTTAAAGTTGAGATAAACAGTTTCATTGGAAAGAAGACAATTGTGCAAACCAAGGACGGAGAGACCTTCACAGGCATCTTAAAGGGATTTGACGATCACCTAAATATCGTTCTCAGCAATGCACAGACCGACACCAAGTCATTCTACAGGATCATTATCGCTAGCTCGGAGGTCAAGTACGTCTCTCTTGGAGATGTACCATTCGACCTACCCGGGCTCGCTCAGGAACTGAGCAAGGTCTTCAAACCGGAGAACGTCAGACTTCACGAGGATCAAGGTGTTATTGTCGTCATGGACAGGTTCAAGGTCAGCGAGGATGAGACGACTGGGAGTGGAGCCGTTGCCGATCGAATTCGTGCAATCTGGAGCGACTTCAAAAGCCGACAGGGTTAGACGTGAAGAGCCTAAATAATTATAATAAATTCGGTTAATTCACAATTGTAAATGGCCAAGAAAGCATCGTCCAGATCAAAAAAGAAGGGCAAGTCTTCAAGTAAAGTTAGCACGGCTATGCTGTCGAACTACTCGAAGGGTGTCCGCGACTTCCTCAAGAAGAACTCGATCGCAGTCGGGGACTTCATCGAGCTCACCGACGGGATCAAGACCATTGCTGGTAACCTACTTCCACAGACAGAGCTCGGCGACTCTGACGTGATAGTTCTCAAGCAGAAGAATGGATACAACGTCGGGATTAAGCTGACTCCGACAATGAAGGTGATGAAAGAGGGGGAGAGCGTCAAGATAGAGAACTTCCC
>JALWRB010000027.1 GCA_027077875.1 Candidatus Heimdallarchaeota archaeon | reverse complement strand
GTCCCAGTTAATCTTCATAGTTTAAAGTACACTGGAGAGATATAATAGTATTGCTTGTAGAATTTATGAAGATCCTTCTACCTTCTTCCCGAATTTCTTCTTGAAGATGAACTTGGTAATGAGGAAAGCAATGTAAAGCCCTACTGTGGATGCCATTCCAACGAAGAAGGTGTAGTTGTCATAGATCTCCTGTACCTGACTCACGACAGAACCGATGCCCTCTGCAGGTGCTGTTGCGTCGAAGGAGTAGCTGAAGGGATTGCTCTCCGAGCCCTTGGTTGAGGTCTGCCCGAACTCGTCCGTAGCATTGATGTAGTACTCTATCATCTGTCCGTCTGTAATCGCAGGAAGTTCTGCGGTGTACAGGCCTCCCAGAGATTCCATGGGGACTGACTGCCACTGTCCACCGTCCATCCGGTACCTGAGTGTCACCGAGTTGATCTCACTCTGATCAGTGACCGAGACACTGACAGCGGTCGGTACACCTTTCTCCGGGGTGGCAGGGAATAGGAGGATGTCTGAGATCTCAGGGCCATTGAGGTCGTTATCCACGATAATCGTCGAGGTGAGTGATGTCGCAGTGTTCCCGCTGGAGTCCCTTGCTGTTGCTGTAATGGTGTGGATCCCATTGGACAAATCCCTTGTGCTCAGTACGAATGTGTATGGTGCAGACGATGAGTTCCCGACTGAGATCCCATCGACCACAAGCTCTACATTCTCAACACTTGATCCCGAGTCCGAACTCTTTACGGTGATGGATATGTTACCTTTAGCAATGGAGTTATTTGCAGGGTTTGAAATCTCCACGGTTGGGGCAATATCGTCTCCAACAGTGTACTTGTAGAATGATGCCCCGTCCATGACTTCCGCACTGTTCCCGAAGTTGTCTTCCACGTAGATATAGTACTCCACAATAGAGTTGTACGGCATCGCAGGGATCGTCGCGGTATAGGTCTGGCCTGCTGAGCTGATGTTGGCAATAGACCAAGTTCCACTGTCTACTCGGTAAATGAGCGATACATTTGTAGGATCCCCGAGGTTATCAGTTACATCGACCTGAACCCGGACAGAAGAATGGTACACCGGTGTGTCGAGAACGTTGACACTTTGGACCTCGGGGGATCCGACATCCTCGATTATGTCGAGGTCATCGAGGTAAAAGGTGATGTCACCCGTCTCTTGGTTGGTCATGTATATCTGAAGTGAGGTGAGGTTCCAGATGTTCTCCCCGAACACGGCATTTAGGTCAGATGCCAGATTCCTCCTCAGATTCCTCCATGTCAAGTTCTGTGTGAAATCCCCAAGTAGGTAGTTGCCGACATTGGAACTGTTGCTGTAGCTTGAAGAATTCTGTGGGACTCCGACATAGTAAAATAGGTCGTATCCACCAAAGTCAAGATTTATTTGAATGAATCTTTGACCAGAGCTCACCACGTTGTCGGTCATCCACCAAAAGTCCATGAAATAGTTATCCTCAATCTTTTTTGCATTAGCGACCTTGTACAGATACAGATATTGTGAGTTCGTGAGGTTGATCTGCGCACTGTAATTCCCGCTGTGGGCAATAGAACTGCGATTGTACGTTGCAGTGCCTGAGGGGTTCCAGTTCCTAAGCGGAGAGCCAGAAGTGTCACTAAATGCACTCTCGAAGTCGTAGTCGTTAATGACATCAGAAATGAGTTCGAGGTTGTCTAATTGTACATCAACAGACATGTCGTTGTCATATGAAACTACGTAAAACTGCATGTATGTGAGGGCAAGATTCGAATAATTCAGCGAGTTCAGTAGCTTGTAGAGATCGAGTGATAGCGATGTCCACTCTCCATATGATGATATGATTGAACTATTCATGTAGTAGTAGGCGTATGATGATGATGAGAAGTTACTAGGGAGGGGGAAGTAGCTCCTACTCAGGTAATAGTAGATGTATAGGTTGTAGTTACTTCCATTGGCAAATGAAAAACGTATATAGTTCTCAAACTCGTCCCCCTCTCTGGATTGATTGTCTACCTTGTAGTCGAAGTTTAAGAGAGATGCATTCTCCCGAATCGAGATTCTAGCACTCTGAGATGAGAAAGACCTGCTCACGGATGCATATGAAGTATCGGTCTGCTTTGTCGTGGTGGTGTTGAGGTGGAGTACATATTTCCTATCTCCCTCCTGAACTGTAGTGATTTTTCCATAGTTAGTTTTCTGCGTACTCCAGTTTGAAGAGCCCTCGAAATCGCCATCGGGTTCGAAGTTGTAACCTGTTCTATTAGTTAATCTAAAATCATCGAGGAGGAGGATCGATGATCTAATCGGTTGGGGAGGGGAGTAGAGGTTGATATCGAGCAAGTCATAGTATATCTGAGAGGAATTTCCAAATGCTTGCTCGAAGTAGGCTGATGCATTGAATGTGTATGTGTTCCACGTACCGAGAGTCTGGTTGTGCAACAGGTACTTCCTCGTACTACTATTTAATCCTACGAGGTTATTGATTGACAGATAATCGGTGATGTAGTACCACGTGTAATTATCCGCCCTGAACCGTGATTGGAGATAAAGCGATCCCCCGTTAGCAAGCTCAGGGTTTGTGAAGTTCAGTTTAAAGCTGATCTCGACACTCTGATTTAGGAGCAACTGGTCGGATGCGTAGCTTCTACTTATGGAGCTTGACTGGCCAAATTGACCACCATTGAGTTCAAACTTTAGTGACTGAGATCCACTGATTACACTCTCTGTATTATTGGTAACAGAATAGATATATCCCGACGCATAATTGTTGAAGCCAGTGGGCGCTCCCGATGAATCCGTCTGTTCAAAATCAGCGTTCGGGAAAACATTTGTTCTCACGTGCTGTGCTCCCTGATTTAGAACCATTGGTGATTCACCAATATCCACCCGTCTGTATTCCTTTGAGACAGTATTAGCCCCTGTCGGAATAAACAACAAGGAGGATAGTATTATTGCAAATATGAATAATTGCTTCATTACGATCAAAGGTCAAAAGCCTGTCCGATTATATAAATAGTTACTGATTACCGAAATAGATCTGAATAATACAGGCGAGAAAATCCAAAAGATTTTCCAGCGGTAAATGCCTACTAAGTCAGAACCAATTGGAAATCAGCCTAGTACCCAATAGATTTAAGCGAACTCAAGTCCAACAAACTATGGCTTCGATTACTATCACTAGATGTACTAAGTTCGATGAGATACCCAAGGAACTCCTCGATGGTTTCATTGAGATTTCCCTCGAAGGGGATAGAGATTATAATTACCCGCTTGATGTCGTGACGACCGATCATGACGATCAGGTACGTAAACTTCAATCGCCCCCATATCCAGACACCACAGTTCTCAGGTACATCGGGCACATAGGCAACACTGTCGTCGGAAGAGGTATACTACGCATGAATACCGGAGACCACAACAGGAAGAATGCTAGCATAGGTGTGCGCATCAGGGAAAATGAGCGAAGGAAGGGGTACGGACGGCAGCTCCTCAGGAGGATGGTGGAAGACATTCCGGATGAGGTCGAGATCCTGTTCTTCAGCATCTATCCCAGGCACAAAGATTTCATAGACTACATTGAGCGGTTACCTGTCAAGCTTGGATTGACAGACAGGAAATCTGCAAGTGATCTCCGTGCCTTCACGCTGGAGGATGTGCGGAGAAGAACTGTTGACCTTGTGCAGGAGGCACAGAGTAGGGGCTTCGAGTTTATCCAGATCACGGATTACATGTTCCCTGATGGTTTTGACCCGGTATCATTCGCCCAGATCGTCGAGGAGATCTGGAACGATATGCCAACCGAGGACCTTAGTATCGAGAAGGAGAAGCTCACCCCCGAGTTCTTCAATATATCTAGAAAAAGAGCTGAGATTGGAGACTACCACATCTGGACAGTTGTCGTAAGGCACATCCCCAGTGGAAAGATCGCTGGATACACCGATGTTTACGTTGATTACAACTTCCCAGACCTCATCCATCAGGGAGACACCGGAGTGATTCGGGATTTTAGAGGGAACAGGCTTGGACTGACCCTCAAATATATTATGCTTGAACGGATACTCTCTGATCCGCGTCTCTCGGGATCCAAGTACATCCAGACGCACAATGCTGGGAGCAATTCGAACATGATCGCGATAAATGATGAGTTAGGGTACGAGGAGGTGGCAATAATCCCTGAGTACGAGATCAAGAAGTCAGATTTGCTGGATGTCCTAGAGGGCTAAAACAGTCCAGACCTCTCCACCAACTACCTCGCACATAATTATAGTAGTGACACATGTTTTAGAAAAATCGTGCATTTGGATGGCTTCCTACCAAAGTTATAAATTCACAAATGAGCAGTTTTGTACATGAAGTGGACGAGACTTCTCTCTGAATCATGGATCGAGGAAAGAACATTCAGACTGTTTCTCGCTCTTCAGAAGAATCCACTTCTTCCCGTAAGTGCACTGGCAGAGCAATTTGGGGTCTCTTCCACACTTGTCAAATCGAGACTTCAGGCGATGAAGGAGAACGGGTTCCTCCGCAAGGACTCTGAGATCCTTGTCCCCTTTCTCGGAAAGCGTCTCCAGACCGAGGTTGAGGCAGTATATAACCCATTTTCACTTGGTCTCCAGCGCGTTCACGTCATATTCGAGAACATCCCGTCAAGGGATTCGCTGGAGTGGATCAGATCGCTCCTCCGTATTCATCCGTACAGTCATTACCAAGTTGTTGGCTACTCGGGAAGGGCATACATCTATACACAGGTCGACATCCCTCCTGAGGGCATGTCCCACCTAAGGGGTCTTCTCGATCTTGTGAAAAAGGAAGGACACTGCTCCTCGTTCAAGCTCATGGAACAGCGGTACATCGCGAGGAGTGACTTCGACTTCGACCTTTGGAAGTCGCAGTGGAGTACCCAAGGAATCTCTGACTCATGGAATGAGTACCTCCGACACTCGGAGGCACCTACACCTGAACTACTTGTTCCAAAGAATCTTATCAAATTCGATATCACTGACCTCAAGCTTCTGAGAGAGCTGACAGTCAATGGTAAACCAGTCATCTCCTCTCTCTCCAAGTTCTACGACATCGACCGGTCAAGGGTCTCCCGGAGGATTAATAGACTGAGGGAGAGGGTCATCACGGAAAACCGCCTCTACTTCAATCGGAACATCTTCAACCTCTCATATCCACAGCTAATTATCGGCAGGTTCACGAGAGACTTCACTCCTGCTAAACTTTCGGGATTGCTAAGGCAATCAGTTCCGTTCAGAACTACTGTGTATATGGATGACAAGTCATTCGTGTGGTATATGCAAATCCCACCTGGAGCAGCAAGTAACTTCTCTGAATTCGTTTGGGAGAATGCCCTGTCACCGCAGTACCTTCAGCTAGATATAGAGAGAAGCGAACGTTACTACTTCTACCACGGGAATATGGAGAGTAGGGGAAGATGGAAAGCATCACGGTCATATATACTTGACGAGCCCCTTGAGAATCTGAAGGAGTTGCTCTAGGTCTCTGGTGCGGATCCCTTGGAACCACCTTTCGTCTTCAGAAACACCATGATCTTGGTGTATTTAATCCTGTCACTGACCTCGTTTGGCCATTCCCCTACAGCTACCAGCTCGATCTCCTCACGAACTCTTTTTTCGTGGAACTCCATAGCATGAACAGTAGCCAGTTCCAGGGCCTCATCGAGATACCTCCTGGCGTCAACCACATTGAGTGCGATCAAGGATAGCTTTGACAGGAGAATAAGTGTATCTAAGATTCTAGGGATTGATCTTTGCCTTCTTACGAGCTCTAGATAGGCTTTCGCTATTCTGTTGGCTTTCAGAAAGTATTCATGGTCATTCTCCTTACTCAGTTTTTGTAGGTAGAGCTCCATTAGTGTGTACATAGCCAATGCGAGGTAGTTGTCCTCCAACCGTCGGTCTACAAGATCTTCTAGCATTTGTATGCTTGCATCTATGTCCTTGATAGAGACTGCCTTACATAATGTGAAGCCGTCTTTGACGCTCCTTGGTCCTTTCTGAGATATTTCATCAAGGATTCCCAGCACATCTCTCGCCTCCTCATATCGCTCTTCTTCTGTATAGAACAGAAAAAGGGTAGTAAGAACCCGCGCGAGTAGAATAGAGTTTTCAAGTTCCTCGCGTATCTCCTTACACTTGAGCAGAGTGAGCTCTGCTTTCTCCTTCTCTCCTAATTGGAGGTAGACTAATGCTCTGTTAGATAGCGCTGTGGACTTGACTACCATGCTTCCTCCCTCTTTATCGATAATGTTGAGTATATCTTCGATCCTATGGAGTGCGAGCTCGAATCTTCCGTGAATGACATCCAGACTGACCATGTTGACGAGTGCGAGTAAAACTCCCTCATAATCACGGTCCGTATGAGCCAGATCCAAGGCAACAGTGTAGTTTTCCGTTGCAGAGCTGTAGTTCCCTATATTTTTCTGGACGGTTCCGAGCGATGAGTAGTTCATAATTACTCCTTTTCTGTATCCCTGTTCCTCTGCGATCCGCAGCGACTCCATGTAATATTCCTCTGCAAGTTCGTACTCCAAGGTATGCACGTAGATCCCTGCGAGGTTGTGGTAGAGGTTAATCAAGTAGGGTGAGTTACTGTCCTCATTGACCTCCTCTATCAACTCTTTGTGGAGGGAAATAGCTTCATCGAACTCTTCCATGCTCATCAGTGTCACAGCTAGGTTGAGCCTGAATTGGAACCTCAGGCTCTCATCGATAAATTCACTTTCCAAGACCTCTTCTATGATCCGACGAGCCTGCTGATAATTTGATCTTCCGATCTCTACGACGGCAATATTATTGGCAGAGTTTCTATAAGCCGTAGGGTCTTCTATTTTTATTGCAATATTTAGTGCTTTGGCATGACTGGTTGACGCATCATTGAGCCTACCTTTGGAGGAGAGGTACACCCCTTCCATCGTGAAGTACCACCAGACCCAATCTGGGTATATTTCCATGAGATTGTCGGTAAGAAGTTCTTTCCCTTGCTCCAACAGGAGTTCATACTCATTTAGATCACTCATCCTCCAATAGATCGAGAGCAAAGCAACGATACTCCCGAATTTAATCTCATTTGTTGTGATTTCATAGAGCATTTTCGCCCGCTCTAGGGTCTCATCATGCCTCCCTTCCTTGAGCAGTATGTGGATGAAGAGCACCTCTTCCAACAGGTTCTCTCCGATCTCGGTGCTGACTTTCTCCGGCCTAACCATGTGCACAAGGTTGTACGCCTCCTCAAACTCGTGAGCACAACAGGCATCGTAGACTCTTTGTTGCAGCACAAACATTATGTTTCAGAAGAAGTATAAAACACTATCCAGATCAGTAACGGTATCCCAATTTAGAAATTTAAGCAGGATTCTTGATTTCATCGCGATATTCAGATCATTCATTGCCATTCCGTAAAGTTCTTGATGGGGGTATACAGGCCTGTCTCACCAGATGGTAGACTACACCCAGCTACAGAACGAAGCGACTGCTCTCCTCCAACAACTGATTCGAAACAAATGTGTAAACGATGAATCTCCCGAATCCGGTAATGAGATGCGGTCTGTCGAAACTCTCCTTGAGTACTTCAAGTCCAAAAACGTACTGGACAAGGTTGAGCACGAGGTCTTCAAGACTGCCGAGAACAGAGGGAACCTCCTCCTAAGACTGAGGGGTGAATCCAACGAGGAGTCACTGATGTACGAGAGCCACCTAGACGTCGTTCCAGTGAACGAGGATAACTGGGATGTGGATCCATTCTCCGCTGAGATCAAGGATGGTGTCCTGTATGGACGTGGAACCGTCGACATGCTCCTGTTCACCGCCACTCAGGCAGTTGCATTTGCAGAACTGGTATCCTCAGGTTTCAAACCGAAGAGGGATCTGGTATTTCTAGCTGTCGCAGACGAGGAAGGAGGGGCCTCTTTTGGAGCTAAGTGGCTGGTTGAGAACGTTCCGGAGAAGATCATGGCTACGTACCTCATCGGTGAGTTCGGTGGTGCGGTGCTCAAGACAGACAAGGGGTCGAAGACTGCACTGATGATCGCAGAGAAGGGCCCCTCGTGGTTCAAGATCAAGGTTAAAGGAACTTCAGGACACGCCTCCTTCACTTACATGACGGATAACGCGATATTCACCACGTCCGAGATACTGAAGAAGATCCGTGACAACCCTCCACCAGCCTTCTTCACCCCATCTTGGAATGTTTTCATCAAGGGGTTGGGTCTGGGGTCTCTCTCCAGATTCATGCTAACTCACAAATCGACACTTGATTACGCTATCAATAAGGTAAGTAAAAAGGACCTCGGGCTTGCAAAAACCCTTCATGCCCTTACCCACATGACCATCAATCCCACGATCATGAACGCAGGGACGAAGACGAATATTATTCCAGATTCAAGCGAGGTGTCTTTCGATGTCAGGTTGCTCCCCGGTCAGGATTTTGAATACCTCCAAAACTATCTAAGAACCACTCTTGGTCCAGAATTGATGTCCAAGGTAGAAATCGTACCCACCGAGGTCGTTCCTGGCTCTGCGGATAGTTGGGACACCCCACTGATCGATACAATACGGGAGGTCTATGGTGAAATCGAGCCGGATAAGGAGCTCATACCTCTGTTTCTACCGGCCGTGACAGACTCACGTTACTTCAGGAAGATCGGCATCAAATGCTACGGCTTCTCGATTCTGACCGATAAGGTCGAGCTCAAGGACCTGATGAGTATGGCACACGGGGACAACGAGGGTGTCCCCCTCGCGGCGATCGGGAAGACCGTGCAGTTCTTCTACGACCTGCCACTTAAATTCTTGGTCTAGGTCTTTTTCCATCTATTTCTCTCGATGTTGAGGAAGATGTTCCCGTCGCTATTCTCGAATTGGACTGGGTCTTTTCCCCCCATGGATGTGGGAATGTAGTAGTTCATCGTGGGCTGATCTTCCATGGGGAGCAGTACCCTCTTGTTCTTCTCCTCAATATCTGAGATGTAGAGAGAGCCATCCTGCGATATGATCTTGACCTTGCTCATCCCCTTGTAGGTGTGATACTCACCAGTTAACCTAGAGTGGAAGTTCCTGATTTTGAGGAGCGGCCATTCCTCTACCTTGATCCCCAGACTCTCTGCTAGTATCCCCTGGGACATTATTCTCGGACTGGGATGGTGGTTGCTCAGCATGATTACTCCCCGTTTGTGTACCGGTAGGAATGCAAACCATGCACTGGCCCCGAT
>JALWRB010000026.1 GCA_027077875.1 Candidatus Heimdallarchaeota archaeon | reverse complement strand
TTCCCGTGGTCTATCTGCTCAAGACAATCAACAGGAGATGAGGTGACAAGTCGCCGAATGGAGTCTGCATATCCCGTTCACCTCCAGAACGAAAGTTATTTACAGAAGTTGTACACATCTATCGACAGAGATGAGATACGTACTACCCCTTCTGCTGATCACGCTGCTGACGACAGCTACGGGAGTCAAGGTGGTGCCCGATGACGAGGTCAGGGTGGAGTGCTTCGCAAAATACGGGACTGCCTTAAGCGTTGTGCTCATCGCCCAGTTCAACTACACATGGAACATACTCGGTCTCGAGTACCGGATACTCAACGTCAGCTACAACGATGAACCCCTGCAGAACTACACGGTTGAGTACAAGAGCAGGCAGTTCGAGGTGGGGAAGAACACCCTGTACAACGGCAATGTCACCATTGACAATCGGACGTACTACACACCACTGAGGCAGGAGGTAAGACTGAACTTCACCGAGATCGCGGTCGCTGCCTACTTCACCATCTTCACCAGCACCAGCGGCATCGGGGACTGGGATGGGTGCTTCTCGTGGAGGTTCGTCAGGTCAGGTGAGAACCCACCGTTCCCGGTGAGCGATGAGATAGACTGGCGGATCAAGTACATCGTGGGAACAGTGGTCTTCTTCACAATCCTGATCATGTACTTCAGGTGGAACAGCAGGAGGAAGAAATAGTCAATGCTCCATAGTACAACTAGGAGAGGGTCTTACACGATGTCTACCCGACAACTTTTCACAAGCAATTCAACGGTGTAGTCCATGTGTGACTGAAGCGGAAGCTTTCGATGCATCCTTCGTCACTACACGAATCTCTCGGTCACGTCCTTCTATTACCTCCCAGATAAGGAAAAGATAATCCACGAGCTCTCATGGTTTTCCTACGACATCAGAAGGTCTGGGACAGGGTAGACGACATGGCAGTAATTGTCAAGACCTCCGTGGGGAGAATTGCAGGTTATCTCGTCGGTCTTTCAGACATTACGAGATGAAGGGGAACAGGTCACGAAGTCATAACCATCGGTTAGACCAAAAGTTCCAGAAGAGTACCGTAGATTAGAGGGTGGATCTCGCACTTGACTGGAGGAGAAGTCCTGAGAGGGAGAGAGGCAGGTTTTGTGTTGATGGTAAAGGATCTCAAATCAAGATGGACAGTGCTTGAAGAGGTTGGTTTTACCCTTTTATATAAGGACATACTATTCAATGAGTAGAGGCTATGAAATACTTATATTGTAACAGAAACAAAATCCATATCAATTGGCTATGATAGTCATAGACCAGTTCATTACATGGATCGATTGCTCTTTCTTTTTCCTGCAACTACTACAACAGCAACATATCCGAGAATAAGACCTAACCAACTAATACTTACATTAGCATCAAGACTAGGTTTTTCTTCTAAAGTTGATTGAAAATCGGGAAGATGGGGGTTCTTCCCTTCTTGATACTCTTGGAAATTGCTCAACCCATCACCGTCCGGATCCTCAGAGCTGTCGTCGACAAGAGGATCCAGTGCGTTATCAACCTCCCAACCGTCTGGCATACCGTCTCCGTCTGTGTCGGGGACACGGGGATCCGTACCATTCTGGAATTCACCGAGATTACTCAACCCATCACCGTCCGGATCCTCAGAGCTGTCGTCGACAAGAGGATCTAGTGCGTTATCAACCTCCCAACCGTCTGGCATACCGTCTCCGTCTGTGTCGGGGACACGGGGATCCGTACCATTTTGGAATTCACTGAGATTACTCAACCCGTCACCGTCAGGGTCTTCCGAGCTATCGTCCACAAGGGGATCCAGAGAGTTGTCAACCTCCCAACCGTCTGGCATACCGTCTCCGTCAGAGTCGGGGACACGGGGATCCGTACCATTTTGGAATTCACCGAGATTGCCCAGACCGTCACCGTCAGGGTCTTCCAAGCTGTCATCGACAAGAGGATCCAGTGCGTTATCAACCTCCCAACCATCTGGCATACCATCTCCGTCAGAATCCTTAAGCGCAGGATTAGTTCCTAGGTTAAGTTCATCCTTATCAAGTAAACCATCACTATCACTATCAGTTATATTTAGTGAAGTTAAAGTGAGGTCATGGAAGTAATAATCTCTAAATGAGTACCCGATAACGTAGATAATCCCTGATCTGTCAGTACCTCCACTATAGCACGAATCACCTATTAAAGAATTTACAGAACTATACAGCAATTCTCCATTGGAGGAGAATTTAGAGACGAAACAACCATCTAGTTCGCGTTTCTCCTCGTTGTTTAGTAGAGGAAAG
>JALWRB010000025.1 GCA_027077875.1 Candidatus Heimdallarchaeota archaeon | reverse complement strand
AGATCATCAAACTCATCGAATACAGAGGTAACTGATCGTTTGGTGTAGAAATCTGGGCTGTAGGGATGGGGCTCTTCTTCATCCTGCTCCTCACGGTCTGCGCTCTCATTGTAGGTTATGTTCAGCTGTATACCCTTGCGGTTGAACGGATTCGTATCCTGCTGTGTCCTCCGTCCCCGGTTGAGGGTTAAGTTGATCTCCTGCTCCCTCTCCTTGAGCCGCTTGAACTCATCGAAGTACTGCTGCATCGTGATCCTCTCACTCCTGACGAGGTTGTGCAGGACAATCATCTGCTGGTTGATCTCGTCCAATGCCCTTTGAGCCTCGTGTTGAGTCATCCGCCGGTCAGTGTCCCTGTCGGAGTCCACCGCGAAGATCCGGGAGTGGATGATCTCGAGAAAACCGTTGATCTCCTTATCCAACCTACTGGTGTTTGGGAGCATCTTGTGCAGTGTCTCGATATCCTTGTCACTGGGTACAACGTAGTACTGGGGTTCTAGCTTGATCATTTTGAAATATGTCTGGATGACCTTGAGTTCTGACTTTGACCCCCTGAGGTCGTAGTTCCCATGAACGGTTCTCATCTGTATCCTCACCCCCTTGATGTTGTTCCTCAGGAGCGGTGTTTCGATGATGTCCGAGTAGTCGATGGTGATCCTTGTCTTCATGGGATCAATGTGGTCCAAGCTCATCAGGTGGAGTTCCGTCTCCCTGAAGATAATGCTGACTTTCTTCATTGTTCGGCCGAAGATCGATCCACCTACAGAGATGTTGGGGATGACCGCAACGACATACTGCTCGGTGACTGGGAGGAGATTCCTGACCATTAGATAGCTGTCCTGGTGGTATTGGAGGAGCTCGAAATCAGGGATGAACATCCGGAACTTAGACTTGACAACCGAGATATAGTTCTGAATAATAGAACGGTAGATTCCAACTCTTTCTCGAACTGATTTGACCTTGAAGTAGGCCACCCTGTAGAGGTCAATCGTGACGTTCTTGAAGTAATTCACACTCCTGAGCTCCGAGTAGGATTCCTTCTTCACCGTGTTCAACTGCTCCGTCGCCTCGTGGTTCAGTTCCGCGAGTAGTGTGGCCAAGAATTGTAGTTTTCGCTCGATTGATGGGAAGCCGTAGAGGCCGAGGAAACGTGCGTACTGTACCTGTGCGATCATTTTGGAGAGTAGCTCGTGGAGCTTTCCGATATCCTTCTGCACGTCGTTGAGAGTGGCTAACGTATCGTAGTACTCTTTAGGGAGGGAGATGAGTAAAGCATGGGGGTCGCCCAGATTCCGGTCTCCGCAGATTGGGCATTGGGTGACTGTGTGCGAAGATACTACTGAGCAGTCGCTTCCGCAGATCCCGCAGGTATCACCGGGTCTCTCAATATTGCATTCGGGGCAGAGGTAACTGGGTTCCTCGAATTCCTCGAGGCAGCTTCTGCACGAGAGTGATGCACAGTTTCGGCACAGCATGAGCTGAGTCTGATCGCTACAATTTCTACAGACTAGTGCCAAGCATCACTCACTCCTGATAGCCGATGGGAATCAGTGAATATAGGTGGTCGGAATATGGAGATATTATTCGAGTAATACCTGATTGATCGCGTCAACTACTATGAGACCAATACAGTATGCAGTCGCGGGCTGACTACACACACCTTCAAGGTCACATCTATCTGAAGTATTAAAAATATCAGTGGCAGTTGGTGTATTATGATCACGAAGGTGATGTACTAAATGACCAAAAAGAGGAGAGGCGGTGGCCGATCCGGCGGTTCTAAGGGTAGAGCCGGCAACGTTCAATGCAGCAACTGTGGAAGGCAGGTTCCAGCCGACAAGGCTAAGAAGAGGACGAGGTATATCTCGATCGTCGATGCACGTCTGGCAAAGGAGCTCAGGGAAGCAGGTGCGAACATCCCGAGGAGAAGGGAGACCTCGATATTCTGTGTGAGCTGTGCAGTTCACTTCAAGCAGGTACGTGTGAGGTCCAAGGCATCCCGAAAGAGCCATCTCGATTAGTTATCTTATTTCTAGCATAAATATCAAATACTATTCTCCTAGGCATTTAACCTGTTCCCACAGGATTATGAACCTTAGATATGTCCCTTGGATGTGAGGATTACAGAACAGCTGTACATAGAAGAGTTCCCATCTGGTGCTGAGGTGGCTGCAGCTAGACACGGACTCAACATCGTCATCGATACCATCAGAGCATCCAACACTATCCTTGCGCTCTTGAAGTTTACAGACAGGGTTACTCCAGTGAAAACCGTTGAGGAGGCAATGGCTCT
>JALWRB010000024.1 GCA_027077875.1 Candidatus Heimdallarchaeota archaeon | reverse complement strand
CCTCCTTTTACCAGAAAGCACGACTCAATGATCCCACGGTACTTCCTGCACTTCAAGTCTTCAAAATGGCCACTCTCATGGGTGCCAAGGCACTGGGATACTCAGACGTAGGTCTAATCAAGGAGGGGTTCAAGGCCGATATTGTCCTCCTCAACCGGGATACCCCAAATGCCTACCCAATGTACAATCCGATATCGTTCATTGTTTACACCGCTACCAAGAGGGAAGTGAGCACAGTGATAGTGGATGGGAAGATCATCGTGAAGAACGGGAGACTGAGTTACTACATGGATCATTTCTACAACGTTGCCTCGCAGTATGCAAAGGACAAACCATTCCAGACAAGATCAGCCTAGTTTGATCTCAAGAATGCTCAACAAGAAGAGAAGAAGATTTTTACCCTTGTCGGTAAGCATCAGCTCCTCCCCTACATTTCCGAGTTCTCCAGTGACCATCACGGTCTTGATGAGATTCCACTTAATCAACTGATTGATTCGGTAGTAGAAAGAGGTCGAGGATATGTGCAGAAGATCCTTAAGTTCTGGTCTTGATAGACTTTCTCGATCAGAATTTGCCAGCTTGGCAAGAATATGGATATCAGCTAATTTCACCTTCAGGCTCAAAGAATTGCTGAAGCTGGACCAAGTAGATATGTCCATATCCTCTATAAGATCCACAATTCTCTGATCCGCAATGACTATTGCATCATGCTGAACCGTTTGGATTGCAGTGGTCACATCCTCAGAGAGATTCTCTATATCTATTGGCTCTGGATTTCTCTTGCGGCGGTACGATCTGAGCTCTGACAGGATATTCACGGGCCATGCTTTCTGCAATCTACTGTTGAATCGGAAGTCTTCGAGGTGAGGGAGGAGTTCTCTTACGATCATATAGCTTATACCCACAAGGATCAGAATCTGGAGAAACAGATTATCAGTCTGGTATTGAATTGAGTATTGAGAAGATTCAGGGATTGTCTCAGAAGTTACGGGGAAGATCCGGAGGACGACTAGTTCAGAGAGTGGAAGTTCAGGTACATTGTAGTATTCACGATCGTAGTAAAGGATTTGATCGGATCCAGACATGTAGGTAAATGGCGTAGGTCCATTGATGAGTCCCGACCAATATTTAAAATTATCAGTTATGGGAGGGATATCGTCTGCATCGGTAATCAGTCCATCTTTTATATTGTGGTACTTGATATAACTCTTTGTTCCCTCTGTCGTGTTAAGTGTAGCTACCACCAGATTTCTATCTCCAATATTATCTAATGGTGAGATACTATAGGTGTCTGAAAATGACAATATAGGATTTAGTAATTCACCAGTCTGGAGATTGAAAGACTTGACAGAAATATCATGTTTTGCGCTATAGGTGCTTTCATACGCGCTCACTACTGGAATTCCGTCGATTATGTTATACATTAGTCTCGAATCAGCATAATCTCCGATTTCTTCACGGGTAGGGGAGTTCTCAGAGAGCTGAGTCTTCCAAAGTAAAGTTCCATCTATCGTATAGACCTTGAGGAAATTGTTGTACCATCCTACGGAGAGAAGGTACTGCTCATCTTGGTATTTCGCGTATATTATCTGAGTGTCCCCACCCCCCTCGACGAGGGAATTATTCCATGTCTGAGTGTATGCAGTCCCATTTGAGTCATACCGAAACAGGTAATGCTCTGCGGTGGACGTATTCGTGTCCCAAGTTACAGCGCCATAGAGTATGAATATCTCGTCCTGAGGATCATTGTCAACATTTTTCACGAGTATTTGATCCGGTCCAATAGCAAAGGGGAATCTAACCACTGGATCGAGAGATTGAACCAATTCTCCATCCTTGTTGAATACATATATGACTTGTTCAGTTGTAACTACCCTATTAATTTCATAAAGCAATATCTCTTGTATACCATCCCCATCAATATCAAGAGATTTCAGAGTAGCTCTTAATGTTGCTGCGTACTCGGGTAGATCATACGACCATTTCTCCTTTAGATCTGGGTAGGAGAATGCGACTATCCTAACATTGAAAAGAAGCGCGATTAGGGTTAATTCACCATTACCCTCAAAATCCACTAGAAGGAACTCTCGATAATTGAAAGCTCCAGGAGGAATTTTCCGATTAACCTTTACTATTCCATCAGTGGTCAACAGATCCACCTCTATATCACCGTTAAGATTCGAGGATATAATCGAGTAAATAGGTCGGGGAGGGGAGATATCTATAAAAAGAGAACCAAAGAACAAGATGACTAAAATCGAGATTATTCCTAGGTTCAATTCACGCCTCATTAGGTTCCAATAACTTCATATGTTCTTTAACCTTATTTCCAAAGTGCGAAATATTACCTTAATAATACCATCCTACTTGGAAGTGTTTCAGTGAGGAAGTTTAGCCCAGAGTCTACACTTCTTGATCAGCTCGAAGGAAAGATTATGACCAATACTGTTTTCCAAAAAAGTATGGACAATTCATCTAGTGTTACTGCTCTCAAAATATTCACACACCTGCCCTATTCATAGAATCTCTATTTTTCTACTTTAATTCCGAGTGTATTATATATAAAATTGGACTTTTATTATCTGTTAGTGATCATGATGATCAAAAAAATATCATTACTAATCATAATGTTCATTCTTGTTGGAACAACAAGTGGAGCATCAACACCTGTTACTTCGGAGAAGAATGTTAGCTACATCTTCAGCCCGACACAGGTCAATCCATCTCTCAATGAAAATATTCAGGTTCATTTTGGGGATGATGGATACATCTGGTCATACGCGAGAATTTCAGGTGATGCAATTAGGCTGGGAGATGATGACTTACAACAAGTCGTTGATCCATCTGTGAGAGACTATCTCAGCAATGTGGACATATGGACACAAGACTCTGATTCTCCGTTTGATGAGAATGCACAGATCCGTTTCACCTTCAAGACAAATGATCCTAATTTTGCAGAGTCACTTGGGTGGAGTGTTATAGACGCTTTCTCGACCTATGTGAATATATACGACGTTGTCTTCAGCGGATCATATGGGTATGTCTCAGAAACTCAAGTTGAATTCAGAGGTCACATCGACTGGACTGGTTTCCAAGACCTGATCTCGAGATCAATTCCCCGTGATAAAGGAGGTATCTCTGCTTCGATTGATGTCTCCAATGCTCGATCTCTGTCATTTCAGTTCTGGGTAGATGCAGATACAGTTGTTGGCTCCGTGGGTGTGGATTTCATGAATTTGGTCCCTACTCTCAGTGGCGGGTTCAATTTTAGCCTAAGGGAGTTCATCCCTGTTACAAGCTTCGCGCCCCCAACAAGTGGAGAACTTGTAGTAGATATTAATCTCCCAGGAGTGACCAATCTCCAATATTCAATCAGTAATTCGTCGGACACTGAGGTGTACATTCATAATTACACAGACCTTTACACTGATGAGAATCAGACATATATCAGAACGAAGGTCACAGGAGGTTCATATAGTGACATCTTCTTAGCATTCGACTATGATTTTGTACCTTGGCACAGGCGAAATATAGACAACGTCTGGATGAATGTGGATCCACGTGGGTATGGGATGACCAATATTGATGTACGAGGAGTAGAGAGGGCTGCACCAACAGCGAATCTCCTGGCGAATTCCACCATGTTCATCGACATGATTTCACTCTACTTCAATATGGATAAGAATGTAAGCAGCATCCCCGGGTACGATGGTATTCGACTAGATGTCAACTATCCAAAGAACTACAATTCCACTGCTGCGAATATCTCGTCAACTTCTATAGTCAATGAGCTAGAAACTCTCGGTATTACTTTCGTGGAGAGTAATATCTTCACCAGTAACTGGGGATGGGATCCAGTTAATCAGACAGACATTGAAGTTCTTACCACATCGTTCTATGGATCCATAACTGACACGGAGTTCCTGAACTTTATCAGCTCGTCACTTATCTACCAGAGATCCGCATCTTTACAGGCAGTCACTGTTTCAGATGCAGACAGGTTCAGTTGGAGCATAGAACGCGATGAATGGGGTTATTACTCATGGAGTAGTCTGGGAGTTGATCAACTTAGTCTGGGTAGACCCGATCCCACTCCTCTCTTCCCACAAGGTACTTCCAGCACCAATACTGTATCCCTATTCGACCTCCCACTTCTCGGTTTTGGAGGAGTTGTACCGTGGAATGAATACTCTGATAGCTTATCAATCAACTTCCAGTCGTATTATGATGGGAATTGGGATAATTTGATATTTGAGCCCAATGCAGATTATGGCATCAACTGGTGGTCGGGTAGATGGGACTGGAGTTACCAAGACTACAACTACTTCCAGTCTTCTGTGACATTAAGATCTAGTACACCCCTGATGAGGAATGAGGACGATTCACCGGGTGCACCCCTTGGAGACGTGAACGTCACTTTCACGTCCCAGTTCTACACCGACAATGATGACATTGACATCCCGTGGGGTGGTCTCTACCTCAAGACCAATGAAACAGGGTATTTCTGGGATGATAATGTCAATCTTGCAGGCCAGACTCTGAGCGGTACAAGTACCATAAGGGTCAATGCCTTTGACAATAGCTACAAGGACTATTGGAATGGAACTCAGTGGGTTGACAGGTTCCCATCAAGTGGGATTTCGATGGTCAATGCGTCGATATACAGAACGGACGCTGCAGTTGACCTACCAATTTTCAACATCCCAATATCTTTCGTACCAGCGGTAAACTACACAGATATGTGGGACTCCAGTGTCGACACTACGGCCTATCCTGACGGTGAATGGTTCATCAGTGCCGACATCACCGACAAAGCTGGAAATACAGGAAATATCGGTACTTCATTCTTCATAGATAACTACGATGATTCCTACACTCCTGCAGAGATAACATGGGGAACAGATGTTGCCAATAACTCCGCTGTTGAAGGTATTGTGACGCTCACATTCAATGTGACCGACGACGTCGGTTCATATGTCACAATACTCTGGAACAATCTCGGAGGGAACACGATCACTCCAGACACAATTACAACAGTCAATGGCAAAGAGGTCCAGATGTTCACCTTCGAATTTGACACCTTGACCATGGGTTACGAGAATGAGGAGGTCAGACTGACAGTTGAGACCCTCGACTATGACGGTCACTGGTCATACTCTACCCTAATCATCAAGATTGACAACATCAAACAGGGTAACCCTCCAACTATCTCCAATATTTCTCCAGCTAACGGTCTGGAAATCAACACCACTGAAAATCCCCTCCTTAAATTCTCCGCATTAGTGGACGATGACTGGGGCCTGAAGTCCGTTAAGTTGGTTGTGGGTGGAGACAAGGAATTCTTTATGTTCCTCAACGAGACCTCTGGTCTATACGAGGTGAACATGGACTTCTCCAATTGGGCTCCCGGAGCATATAGTTGGAAGATTGTGGCCACGGATGTCGATGAGAACACACATGAAGTATCATCAGAACTCAGGGCCTTGGTGCTTGTAGGAATAGCATCTGAGGACACCACTCCCCCCACACTTACCTTGGTCTCACCCACTAACCTAACAGTAAGCGACAGTGTGGAGATCGTTGTGGAGGCCACAGATGACAATGACGTCCAGCAGGTAACAGTTGAGATTCCAGGAGGAGAGGTCAAAGAGATGACCAACTCGGGTACATCCTATAAATACACATGGGACTCTACACAAGTAGCAGACGGAAGTTACACGCTGACAATCACTGCTCGTGACTTCGCAGGAAACTCGGCGACATTAGAAATTACTCTACAAGTGTCCAACGGACGTACTGCTCCCCCACCACCAGAGCTTGGAGTACCCGGATTCGAGCTCCCTATTGCACTGTTCACGGTCATGGCAGGAGCTATTATTCTCAGAAGACGTAGAATTTCATAGATTGGTACCTGTATTAATATATTTAACCCAATATAATTCGTTTAACCCAATTAATGCTCTTAGAATCTCCTGAAATATGCTGTCAGTTCAGAGGGATCTGTGAGGTTGGCTTCAAAGTCAGTGAACTGAATCATTGTGAAAAGGTCTTCCTTCAATTCTTCAATTTGAATAATTTCTAGAGCCAGATCCTTAAGCTTCTCAACCTGCGTTGCCACGGTGTTGATAAGGTGCGAGATATCGATTTTCTCGGGATGGTAGAGATCGTTGATGTCCAGTGTATCGAAGATGGTCATGGACTCTAATTCCTCAATCAGATTTAGGATCTCGACAAGTCCCAATTCCTCGATCTTGTTCCTCAGGCTAAGAACAGTACTGGCAAGGTTTGCATACTTCACGGTTATGTCGTCAAGTTCATCATTTTTCTGAGACCGAGCTACTATGGTCAGGGTCTTCTGGAACTGGTCCTTGGGATCCCTGCTCATGGTATAGAATTCTTTGGCAAATGTCAGAAGGATCGAAGGGTCATCCGATATGACATAATACCGGTGAATACTCCCTAACCAAGCAAGTCGCTTGGTATTTATCATATGTTCAACATCCTTCCTGAACGCATCCTCTGTCAGTTGCTTGTCCTCGATTTCACCCTTTTCGAATCTTATGAGTAGTCGGATGATAGATCTGAGAAGAGGGAGGTTCATGTCAATTGACTCAAGATTCCTAGCTGCATTATCCCGAAAGTGCATGCTAAGTATTGAGACAAGAGCGAGGTTTTCCGGATTCGTAAGGTGAGAGGAAAGGACAATACAACTAGGGATTAGATCTTTCCAAGAATCTATTTTCTCTCTTCCATCGAGCGTTGTTCCGTTCCTGGCTATGAAGCTCTTCCACTCATATGACTTCATGATCTGCGACAAGTTGTCCTCGATCTTACTCCTGAGGAGATCAAGGTTCGCCTGTAACTTCATGTCATCAGTGGGAATGCTGCTGACATCAATCATGGAGATCTCGTTAAGCTTTTCTTGCAAACTGTCAACCTCGATGGACGCCACCGTGATGAACTTCTTGGCAGAGTCGACCTCCATACCTTTCATATCGAACTCATTGAATAATTCCAGAGTCTCAATGATATTTCCAAAGATTTTGTGTAGAGTTTCCTGATTGTACTTGATAATCTCAGGATCTATTTCACCCAACCGCCCCTTTACTTTCTGGAACTTGTTGTAAACCTCCTCCAGTCCACCTCCATACTCTCCCCCACCCTTGTATACACGGTTCCGGATGATGAATTTAGGGTGTTCCCGAATTCGGGTAAAAGAGGATTCAATCTTGTCAACCAACTCTGTAACCATACTCAAGAAGTAATTCACATACTGTATTAATTACTTTATGCTTCAGTATTCACGGATAGAAACTCTATTCATCCAAATCGCGAATGATGCCCGCACGTGCCATTTTTCTTACAAAATGATGAATTGGGGATACACACCGCCCATACATATACTCTAAGATATTTTTTCAGTTTGAAATGAGTCTGTCGCAGTTTATATAGTAAAGGCAAAATTGAATAGTGTGGACATTCCGGGTTTTAGCAATGTCACTAACGAGGTTGAACTCCTCAGGAAGAGTCTCTACTTCGGTTTCGTGGACATCACGAGTCAGGACATGGGGGTAATGGACCTCATTCAACTCCTTCTCCCCGAGACTGATGGGAGTTCACACCGCATCGAGCGTAATGGAGACATGTACTTTGTATACCAGATGGTCGACGGGGTAGAAACTATGACAATTTCGTTCTATTTTGATGAGAAGAGGAAGAAATTTAGATTGCTCTTTGACGCATTTGATACCAAGTACTATGACGAACGAACCATGAGATTCTCTATGTGACTTACTTGTTGAATCTCCCAAAGAGGGTTGACATAATTTTCCTTTTCTGCTCAAGGACAGAAAGAGACCCTATCGCGGTCAGGATGACGATCTCCATCACAGGGATAGAGGGAGAAGATGACGAGTATGGAACTGTTAGTGTATTAACACCTGCATAGTTACCTGTTGCCTTAACTAGCAGTTCGACATCGCTTGTTATTTGGAGGCTCAGGGTAGAGTTAGATGTGAAGAACGAGGAAGTTATCCCATCCTGAGTGATGGTGATTTGGTACGATACGCCCTCGATTGGGGCTTCGATGAGGAGATTTAGGTACCCCTCGTCTAGGCTGTAGCTCAGGTTGATACTGATCCTCTTTGGAGAGACGGTAAATTCTTTTGAGAGAATTAGAGAGTAATAGTTCTGATTCTTAACCTCGACAACCATGGAATAGTTTCCCGCATCAAGGGAGTCCAATAATACCGAAGGATCATCTCCTGAATATATGGTTCTGAAATCCTGAACAATCTGAAATATAACGGTACTGTTCTCGGGGATACCGTATATGACTGGAGATTGTGCCTCAGAGTATACAAAATCCTGAAAATCCAAATCGATACTCATAACTCCTTTTTCCACTATCAGAGCAACCCTGTACTCCACGGGTGAAGACGTGGGGTTGTTACTCGCGTATATGAGGATCGAGTAGTTTCCAGGTACAAGGATTGAAGTTTCCAACTGTATACTTAGAACACCCGTTGAATTGGTTTTACCACCTAGCTCCATGACGGTCTCTGTACCATTGAGGACATAGATCCGTACAACAGCATTCTCGACGGGATTGTTATCAGTTCCATTTACCCCGATCACTATAGACGCATAATCAGGGTACGAAACGGATACATCGGGTGCACTGATCGTTGATACCAATGGCCATCCAACATTCACACTCTGTGTATTCATTGCGGTGTAGAACGAGTTTGAGTAAGGGATTATCGTCAGTGAGTACTCACCGTAGAGATCGGTAAGTACAATTCTCCCATATCCATCAGTTACACTCACTGAACCGCTAATAACTGGTTTGTTCTCCGCATCCAGAACGACCCAATCAATTAATCCAGACAAGGGATTGTTGTCATTATCGGTCATTCTGACAACAATTGTCCTATTCATCCCGTTGCCATAGTCAATATCTGACTCTATCTGAATGACCAATTGTTCGGGGGATACTGTGTAGTCTATCATGCGCTGTGAGGATGAGTACTCTGCGGATCCCTTGTAAACTATGTAGATTGAGTAATTGTTGGGTTTGAGATCCACAGGAAACAATAATATTGCTTTACCGTCAACGTTAGTGACTGCAGAACCAAGGACTGACGAGTTATTGGGGGAATTAAGAACCACAAAAATCACCTCACCACCTAGTGGAGTACCATCAGTAGTTAGGAGAAGGACGGTGACATTTCCCCCATCTGAGT